>JABSOG010001321.1 GCA_013216025.1 Algicola sp.
CCGGTAACCCGACAAGTTACAAGTTGCGTTTTGGCCTGTTAATCACGGGGGCGGGCAGTTGCGACGAACTACGCGCGTTTGTTGATGATTTGCCCGCAGCGGTTTATACACCGTCTCGTTGGGCGTCAATGAAAAACGTTATAAACCGTTGTGGTCAAGCTGACACCAAGGTTGTTAAAGGTAAAGACCAAAAGGCTATTGATGCCGTTATCAATACCTTTGCTTTGAATCATGACGGGGTATTTAGGGCCATTAATCGACTTGAAAAAAGCAACCCAAACCAGCGGTTTATCAGCCAGCTATACCAACAACAACTGGCCATGGGCAGCATCACAATGGCCTTAGAGACGGGGGCAAAAATAGATTATCAAGCCAGTGGTTATTGGAGTTGGCTGGCGACAATGTATGGTTATTTAAACGATCAACAAACCGCAAAACTGCCCAGTGAGTTTAGCGGTTTTGTTCGACGCGTTTACCAAAATGCCTCAGAGCTTTATTTTAGCGCGGCTTTGGTCAAGCAAATGCAAGCTGGGCAGTTGGCCGCTGGCGTATTGCCGAACTATTTAAAAGCAGTGCCAACCTTCAAGATTAATCTGGCCAATCGAGATTTCGTCATCGGTTTAATGGTATTGCAATATCATGGTGGTGAGCTGAAAAATAGCCAACAAACCGCACAAAAACTGTTAGAACGACTCAACGCTTACCAACAAGATAACCCCAAAGCTTTTGAATTCTGGTCATTGGGCAAAGCGCAGTTTGTTAGTGCACTATTTGCTGGACAATCAGACATGGCTCGTCAGATATTGGCTGGCAGTTTTGCCAAAAATGAAGTTTGGTGGCAACACGACAAGGCGTTAATGCGCTCGATACTGTCTCCATGGGCAGCGTTGCCTATGGTGGTTGAGTACTTTGAACGCATTGATGCTGATGCTAATCGGGCTCGTGGTGTGTTTGAGGTTTATTAAATAAATCTGCTGCGCATCTTTATCTTTAAAAACTCACTTCAACACTAGCAGCCACTTTGTTGGCCTTTTTAATCGCTTCATCAATAGTGGGTGCCCGTGCAATGGCAACGCCCATTCGGCGGCGACCAGCAATTTGCGGTTTACCAAACAAACGAATTTGCGTGTCTGGCTCGGCCAACGCTGCTGCCAAGTTTGAATATTTGGTTTGAGTCGACGTGCCGGTAGGCAAAATCACACTCGACGCTGACGGACCGTGCTGAACGATGTTCGGAATTGGCAAGCCCAAAATGGCACGCACATGCAGTGCGAATTCAGACAAATCTTGAGACATCAAAGTTACCATACCGGTATCGTGCGGGCGAGGGGAGACTTCGCTGAAATACACGTTATCACCTTTGATAAACAGCTCCACGCCAAACAGGCCGCGACCGGTTTCGCCACATAAGGCCTCGGTGACTTTCTGAGCGACTTCTTTAGAGGCTTCAAGGGCAGCTGGCGACATGGCGCAAGGCTGCCACGATTGGCGGTAGTCGCCATCTTCTTGGTGGTGGCCGATGGGTTCACAAAAGCTAATGCCATCAATATGCCTGATGGTCAGCAAGGTGATTTCGTAATCAAAATCAACAAAACCTTCGATGATCACTTTGCCTTTTCCGGCGCGGCCACCTTCTTGGGCATACGTCCAGGCGTAGTCGATATCGTCGCTAGATTTGACCACGCTTTGTCCTTTACCAGACGAACTCATGATGGGTTTGATCACGCAAGGCATACCAATTTCTTCGATGGCGGCGACAAACTCTGTTTTGGTTTGGGCAAAAGCATAAGCCGATGTAGGCAAGCCCAGTGTTTTGGCCGCGA
>JABSOG010001322.1 GCA_013216025.1 Algicola sp.
ATTTGCGCGGTACGGTGCAGTTTGCCAAAGGGTTAGAGACCATACAGGCTGACAAAAAAGCGGTATTGCTCGAAGTAGGCCCAGGTCAAGTATTAACGACTCTGGCCAAACGCAGTTTTGAACTCGACAACGTGGTGGCAACCGCCCGTCACGCCAAAGAGCAGCGTAACGATGTTGAAAGCTTCTTACAGGCTGTGGGCCAATTGTGGCTTGAAGGTGTAGTGATTGACTGGGCCTTGCTGCATGGCGACAACCCACGTCGACGCATTGCTTTGCCGACTTATCAATTTGAACGTCAAACCTACTGGGTTGGCGGCGGCGAAACCCGTGAAGCGGCGGACAAGCAAGATTTAGCCGACGTAAAAGCCAAAGGTGTGGTGTTGGCTAAAACAGCCGACGAATATATCGCCACCATTTGGCAAAAAGCTTTTGGTGTTGACAAAATCAGCCCGCAAGACAACTTCTTTGAACTTGGTGGCGATTCACTATTGGCCACCCAGCTGATTGCCCATATTCGCCAACAGCTTAACGTGCAAGTGTCGTTGAGTGAACTGTTTGAATCGGCCAATTTGGGCGAATTCACCCAACTGTTAAAACAACGAGCTGAGAATATCGACGAGCAATTGTCGGCGTGTCAGGGCATTGAACGGGTCGCACCGGATGTGGCCAATCGTGACAAACCTTTTCCCATGACCGATATTCAGCAAGCCTACTGGGTAGGCCGTACCAGTGCGGTAGAACTGGGTGATGTGGCCACTCATATTTACCTTGAAGTCGACATTAAATCGGGTGATGTCAGCCAGTTCCAGCGTGGCTGGAACCAATTGATAGTACATCACGACATGTTGCGGGCGATATTTCTCGACAGTGGCGAGCAGCAGATTTTGCCCAGTGTGCCCCTGTACATATTCGACATTATTGACTTGAGGGGTATGGATGAAGACGCCGCTAAAGCCCGTGAAATGGCTTTACGTGACCAAATGTCGCATCAGGTATTACCGTGCGACAGTTGGCCATTGTTTGACATCAAAGCGGCCAAACGCAGCGACAGCAAATTCCGTTTGTGCATCAGCATCGACATTTTGATTGTTGATGCCTGGAGCATGAACATGCTCATTGAGCAGTGGTTATACCTGTATCGTGATGCCGACTTTAAACTGCGCGAATTGTCGTTTTCATTTCGCGATTATGTCATTGCCGAAACCGCATTGCGCGAAACTGAGTTGTATTATCAAAGCGAAGAATACTGGTTTGACCGTATCGAAAGCTTACCTGCGGCACCTGCTCTGCCTTTGGCGATGGCGCCCTCGGCCATCAAAGAGGTTAAATTCGAGCGCCTTGATTACGAAATGGCGGCCGATCGCTGGGATGCCTTGCAGCAAAAAGCGCTGCGCATTGGCGTGACCCCAACCAGCTTGTTGATCACCGCGTTTTCTGAGGTGTTGGCATTGTGGTGTCAAAGTCCACGATTTACCCTTAACTTAACCAACTATAGCCGTCATCCGTTCCATGATGATGCCGATTTTATCGTGGGTGATTTTACCTCGTTGACCCTGCTTGAAATATTCAACGATAGTGACAAATCGTTTGGCGACAACGCCAAGCAGGTGCAACAGCAACTGTTTAGAGACTTGGACAACCGTTACGTCAGCGCCATTCACGTATTGCGTGAAATGGGCAAACGCCGCAGTGGCCGGGTCAGTATGCCGGTGGTTTTCACCAGTACTTTGGGTGGCCGCGCACTGGATCACGAAGATACCGCCGATGAACTGGGCGAAGAAGTGTTTGGTGTCAGCCAAACCTCACAGGTATGGCTCGACC
>JABSOG010001323.1 GCA_013216025.1 Algicola sp.
TTGCCACTGGGCAAAATCGCCATATTGAACGGTTAAAGGTGGCAGTGGGTCGGGTTTTCCTGCCTCAATGGCTTGGTATTGCTGAACGAATTCATCAAGTAAAATGCCAATCGACCAACCATCTGCAGCAATGTGGTGAATGTTGAGCAGCAATACGCCTGCGTTTACGCTGCAGTGCAAAAACGAGGCTCTTAACATTAAATCGAGGCTTAAATCGAAAGCGGTGGCAGCGTCAGCTTTCATGGCATCGTCAATGGCCTGCTGCTGTGCGGCTTTAGGATTTTGCTCTTTCAAATCAGTCAAATCCACCCGATTGAGGATAAACTCGACGTTGGTGCGAATGACTTGCACCGGACCTTCATCGCCGTCTTTAAACACAGTTCGTAGCGGTTGGTGACGAGAGATAATCCGCTTGAACGCCTGCTCAGCAACGGTCACATTAAACTGACCCTCGAGCTTGAGCGCACCGGCCATATTGTGATCTGAACTGCCGCCCGCCATTTTGTCGATAAACCACAATTGCTGTTGGGCATAAGAGGTTGGCAGCTCACCTGTATTTTTGAAGGCGATAATGGACGGCGTTTTAACGCTTTGGTGCTGTTGGTCGACCCAGTCAGAGACTAATCTGGCCAGTTGCCACAGCTTAGGGGCTTCAAAAATGTCGCGAATTTTAAGTTCGAGACCCCAGTCTGCGTTGATGATAGAGGCCAGCCGAACCGACAGCAGTGAATGCCCACCCAGTTCAAAAAAGTTGTCGTTGGCACTGATCGTAGCCCTTTCGCACTGAAGCATTCGCGCCCAAATGTCGGCTAAAGCGCGTTGTATCTCGCCGCTGGGGGCCACATATTTGGCTTTGTTTTTCGCTTGTTTGGTGCCTGACTTATCACCTAATTTGAGTAGGGTCTTTTTGTCAATTTTGCCGCTGGGCATTAAAGGTAGGGCGTCGAGCAACAAATAGTGACTGGGCATCATATGGGCTGGCAACACTTCGGTCAATTTGCGGGCAATCACGGTGGTGTCAAACAATGGCGACACAAACACCTGTAAGCGGGTCAACCATTGTTTGATGCTCTTGGGGGTAGCGGTGTTTAACAGCTGCGCCGCCGATTGGTCGACAATCAGCAAGTGGTCGGGCAGCGGCTCACCGGTTTTTTTCATTTGTGCGGTGAGTTGAGCAACCCCGGGCTGTTCAAATACGTCAGCCGCTCCAGCCTCTAGCGGATGTTGCACCCAAATACACGGGTCGTAATAGATGCCCAAATCAATGGGTTGGTCCATTTTTACCGGGGCCAGCGTGTGGTCTTCATCGCCCCATTCTTGCCAATCGGCGATGGTGCCTTCGACATATTGTGACTGAGTTTCGACGCCAATCACCTGTCCGCCCATTTTTTGGTGCAACCGCAACCAGCCATCCACCGAGTAGCCTGCTTCGTTGGTCAGTTGGCTGTACTGTTCGATGTCCATCGACTGATATTGGCCGCCCTTGCCGATAGGCCTAAGCGCCACCACGATGTGGGTGAGTTGGTGCTGCTGCGCCAGTAATTTAAACCCTTCGATGATCAGATTGCTGAGTTTTCGGGTGCGATAGCGAGGGTCGACAATGCCCGCGAGCACCACCAAAGTATTGCCTGTTCTGCCGCTTTGGTGTTCAGCCATACCCTGCGCCAATGCGCCGTCCCAACCTTTGGGCAGATTTTGTGCTTGGCCGTCCCAGTGAATGGCGATGGAATTGCCGATAGCGATAATCTGATCAAACTGTTCCATCAGGGCAAATTGATACTCGGGATAATCTTGATACATGTGCGGCCACAGGTCTTTGAG
>JABSOG010001324.1 GCA_013216025.1 Algicola sp.
CACAGGGGGGATATTGATGGTATTCTAATCTATTTGCCTCTCAGGGAGAAGCAAATACTAAGCCAAGAACGTTAGCAATTGTTAAATAAGGTTTTTACAATACCCATCAAGACTGCTCAATAATCGTGAGCAAGTCGCTGGTTTTCTCTTTCATCAGTGCCGCATTGGCTCTGCTTTCGACATTCAAACGCAACACAGGTTCTGTATTCGACTTACGCAAACTAAAGCGCCAGTCGGCAAATTCGACACTGATACCATCCGTTTTGTCTACACTCAAGGCTTGTTGCTGATACTCATTCAATATCGCCGCAATGGCGCTATCTGGGTCTTGCAATTTACTGTTGATTTCACCCGAAGAAGGGTAGTTGGCAATCGCTTGCGCGACCATTTGTGATAAGTGTAGGTTTTTGACACTGATAAGCTCAGCCACCAACAGCCAGGGGATCATGCCGCTGTCGCAATAGCCAAAATCTCTGAAATAATGATGTGCTGACATTTCACCACCGTACACCGCATCTTCTTTGCGCATTCGCTCTTTGATAAAAGCGTGACCGGTTTTACTTTGAATCGCCTGACCCCCATTATTTTGGCATACGTCGATGGTGTTCCAAGTCAAACGGGGATCATGTATGATTTTTGCGCCGGGGTTGTGTTTTAAGAATGCTTCAGCCAATAAACCGACAATATAATACCCTTCGATGAATGCGCCCTTTTCATCAAACAAGAAACAACGGTCAAAATCACCATCCCAGGCTATGCCCATATCTGCTTGATTGGCAATAACGGCCTCACTGGTGACACTGCGGTTTTCAATCAGCAATGGATTGGGGATCCCGTTGGGGAAAGTCGCATCGGGTTGATGCTGCACTTTGATAAAGGTGATTGGAACGCCAAGCTTTGCAAATTCGCCCTGCAAAGCATCAATAACATGCCCGGCAGCGCCATTGCCCGAGTTGACCACCAGTTTCATCGGCTTGATCTGTTTGGCATTAATGTATTCCAACAAATGCCGGGTATATGCGGTTAAAATATTGGCCTTGAGCAATTGACCATGGGTCGTAGGGTCAGTATCACTAAACGCGTTGTTTTGTGCCAGCCGTTTGATTTCATTAAGCCCGGTATCGCCACTGATAGGCTTGGCGTCTTCGCGCACCAATTTCATGCCGTTATAATCTATCGGGTTATGACTAGCGGTGACTTCGATGCCACCATCGACACCCAAATGGCGGGTGGCAAAATAAATTTCTTCAGTGCCAACCATACCGATATCAATTACGTCACAACCACTGTCGGTTAACCCCCTTGCAACAGCCAGCTTTAACGCAGCAGAAGTTTCGCGTACATCACCACCAACAACAACGGTTTTTGGTTGAAGATATTCGGCGAAAGCCCGACCAATGCGATAAGCAATGTCTTCGTTGAGTTCATCACCCAAACGTCCACGGATGTCGTAGGCTTTGAAGCAGCTTAAGTTTTGTTGTTTGTTGTTTGTATGCATGGTTGTCCTTGTAGTATGTCTAGCTGATGAGTCAGCCTCTTTTTTTGAAGCGGTCGGTGGTAAGTATATACGCCGCGTTGCGGCGTATATAAGGGGGGGTGAGCACGAGACCAAGGTTCTAAGTATTAAAGCCCGTGATTCGGTGATCAGACACGGCATAAACCCGTCCATGGGGCCTCGGCCAAAACGTCCATGTTTTGGACGGTCTGCTCACCGAATCACGGGCTTTACATCTAACCTTTGGTGCTCGTGTATTAGAGAAAAGCCACCACCCTCCCCGACCACCGCCCTTAAGGGCAACATACGTTGCGAAAACAAAA
>JABSOG010001325.1 GCA_013216025.1 Algicola sp.
CTTGTCACCTATGGCAAAGTCGCTGGTGGCGGTTTGCCATTGGGCATAGTCGCAGGCAAAAAGTCAGTAATGGACAGTGTCGATGGCGGTTATTGGTCGTTTGATGATGACAGCCATCCCTATGCCGAAACGACCGTTTTTCAGGGTACGTTCTGCAAGCATCCATTAACCATGGCCGCCGCTCATGCGGTGCTTAGTCGTATGAAGCAACAAGGCCCGCAATTACAACAAGGGGTTAATGCCTTAACCGATAAACTGGCGCTACGGGTAAACGACTTTTTCGCATCACAACAGTTACCCATCAAATTGGCCCATTTTGGCTCGGTGTTCAGGTTTGATACATTCGCCAAGCTTAATCCGCTGTTGCAGCCGATTGAAATGGACTTGTTCTATAACCTGTTGCTAGAGCAGGGCATTTACACTTGGGAGAAACGCATTTGTTTTCTCAGCACCAAGCATACCGAAGCTGACATCGACTGTTTTGTCGAGGCGATTAAACGCGTAATTGGTCAAATGAAAGCAGCCGGATTCTTTGTCGAGCAGTCGCTAGAACTGCCCGCATTATCAACCACAACAACGAGCTATATTGCTTCATCAGCACAAAAACGGCTGTACTTTTTACAGTCGTTAGAGCAAGAGCATAGCCCTTATCAGTTGACTGCCGCTTTTGATGTAAAAGGTCAACTAGACCGCAACAGGTTTACTGGTGCATTGACCAAAGTGCTACAACAGCACCCGATATTACGCAGTACATTTAACATCACCGACGAAGGTGAATTGCTGCTGACAAGCACTGGTGTTAAACCATCGGCCATCAAACAGCTTGATGGCGACAGCAAAGCCAATTGCATCAAAGCAACACAGGCTTGTTTAGATTTAGAAAATGGCCCAGCGTTTTTGGTCCACTTATATTCGCTGGCTGAAGGTCAAACTTTTATTGTGATCACCACACACCATTGTGTTATCGATGGCCTGTCGTGGGACTTGTTTTTACAAGACTTATTGAACGCCTATCAGGGTTTGGCCCTGTCACAAACGGTTGATTACCAGCAGTTTGTTCAATGGCAAAACGACTACAGTTTGAGTGAGGCCTGTCAACAAAGCGGTCAGTACTGGCAACAGGTTTTTGACGGCGAAATACCGGCGCTAGAACTGCCTTGTGACCGCGCGCGGCCTGCTCGTAAAACCAATGCTGGCGCGGTCTGTTTTGGTCAGCTCGACGCCAATTTGGTTACGGCATTAAAAGACTGTGCCAAGCAACAAAAATCGACGCTGAACATGCTGCTGTTCGCCGTGTACGATGTGTTCTTGTACAAACTGACCGGACAGCGTGAGCGGGTGATTGGTTTGCCCATCAGCGGCAGACCCGAGCAGCAATTTGAACAAGTCATTGGTATGTTTGCCAACACTATTGCAATTAAAACCCAAGTCACGGCATCGCAGTCGTTTGCTGAGCACCTTAGCCAGATAAAAACCCAATTGCTCGGCGCTTATCAACATCAGCATTATCCATTTGAGCGTTTGATTGACAGTTTGGCACTCGATAAAGATTTTTCACGCAATCCATTATTTGACACCCTGTTTGTGTTTGAAAACGGCCAAGACCGTTGCTTTGAAACCGATGAACTGACTTTGCAGCCATACCCGGTGCAAAAAGACAGTGTGGCGTATGATTTGGTGCTTGAAATGATTGAACAAAATGGCCGAATGAGCGTCGATTTTGAATACAACAGCGATTTGTTAAACGCCGGTACTATCAAACGTTGGCAGCAATATTTCGTACATTTGCTAGAGCAAGTTGTCGCCGGTTGTGCTCG
>JABSOG010001326.1 GCA_013216025.1 Algicola sp.
GTCGTAACCGTCTTTTTGATAGTCACGTAAATTGGCCATCAAGGTGGCGGGCAACTCTGGTTGTAGTTCAAAAGATACTCTAAGGCGTTTGAGTTGCTGCTGCCAGGCTTTGTTGGTTTTGACCTTCATACCCTGCATCACTTCGTCTATCACAGGTGCGGCCAAGGCGTGGAATTTGCCATCGACCGTAATGCCTGCAATGTCATCGAGCTGTTTGCGTAGCTGTTCGGTCAGCGCTAAAAATTTGTTGTCTGCCAGCGGAATGAACCGGCCTGAGCTGTTGGCAAGCAATTTGAGCAGGTTTTTCAGCTCAATCACTTCTTCGCCATTAATGCTCAACTCGCCTTGCAAGGCAAACCAGTCTTTGTGCTTGCCTATGGTCATTTTCATTTGTGAGTGACTGGCCGTTTGAGTCAGCTTAACCGCTTGGCCTTTGGGCCACTGCAATACGATGTTGGGTATTTCGTCACTGGCATGGATCACTTCAAGCTGTTCAAGACAGTTCAGCGCCTCTTCCAAGTCATCCAATAGCAACTGATGATTGTCTATGTAGTGAAACACCGGACAAATGGCTTGGAGCTGATCAAATTGTTGTTTTTCAAGATCTAAATCTCGGTGGGTGGCCAGCCGGTTACCATCAATTTGCGCAACAACCATTGAATTGCCTGAGCCGGGGATCAGAATTGGCCCTTTTTCGCCGAGTGGCTGCACATGGCATTCCATCAACAGCCCTCCACCCGATGGTTGAATATTGAGATAGAGTTTGCTGTCGGCTTCAACTTGTTCAATACCGGTGTCGACTTCGCCTATCCCGGCAATGTCTGACTGAATGTTAAGCAGCGGCGCAACCGCCTTGAGGCTCTGAATGACTTTATCTTTGGCAGTTTTGGGGATACTAATGCCCTTTTCACCAACAATTTGGGCTATCTGGCGATGTTTTTGATTAAACTGAACCAGTCGATATCGATTACCTGTCTCGTGCTCAAAACTATAAGTATTCTCAAAATCGTCAATGTCGTCTGGGATGCCAGGCATAAAGACTTTAAACCCTTTACCAGATTCGGTGATCAACAACTCAGGATCGCCAATCACAATCTCAATAGGCTGAGTGATGTTGTCGGACATAAAAACATGTGGATGGTTGACGCAGGCGCGCAAAGCACTATATCCGGTCAGCGAATAACTGTCTTTACCGTAACCGTAATAGCTATGTTCAACCTCTTTGTTAATTGACTGAAGAATGGTTTGGTCGGCGGGTGTTAAATAGTCGTATTCTTCTGGCCGTTCAAAAAGATGCGTTAAGGCGACCACACGGCCTTTGGTCCAAGCCTTTTTACCCTTTTTTTGCTCACGGGCTTCAAGTTTATGGCCAAATTCGTCATCGCGAACAAACCATGACATACGCACCGGTTTTTCGACCGACACGGTTGTGTCATCAACGACTTTTACGTCAAGCGCAATTAATTGATCTAACGCCTGCAACCATTTTTCTTTGGGTTTAAGCAGGTCAAACAGGTCGGTGGCTTTGGTCCAGTGGTTGTGCAAAAAGTTTCGGGCCGGTACATGTGGGTTGGCGCCCCGGTTCAATAATCTGGCAGCAGCGCGGGCATAGATATGGTCGCCCGCCTGATAAGCCAGTTCAAAGTACTTTTTTAAGGTGGTGATGTAGTGACCCGGCAGAGACTTATCTTGCCAAGTGTAAGTCAGGGCGCTGAGCAACACCCCCCATTGAAAACCAAACCCTTCATTATAGCGTTGATACCGCAAATCATAAAAACGCTCATCAACATTTTTGCCGCGGACAATCTTGCC
>JABSOG010001327.1 GCA_013216025.1 Algicola sp.
GCACCGAGCATCACAAGTTTGTTTTAGTGTGGGATTTTCGTCGCATTCTTATTTTACCCGTTGTTTTAAGGCTAAGTTTGGGCAGACGCCGACGGAGTATCAACAAGGCTAGGGTCTTAAATATTCTGCCTCTAGAAAGTGGATGATCCACAAATGTAGCGAGTCTTGACTGGAGCGAGGATGCCATGCCGCGATCACCTCAAAATTCACCGGACTTTCACCAATATCCAAGGTGATAAGCCCGTTGCCCAGTGAGGCTCTTGAGGGCAAAAATGCGATAGCATCGGTTGTTTCAAGATACATGGGCACCACTGAAAAACACGGCGCTGAGATAACCACATTGCGCACATACCCCGCTTTTTCGAACCAGTCATCGATAGAACCTCGAAAGTTAGGCCGCGAAGGTGAAGCGATAATTTGCGGGTAAGCAGCAATATCGGCCAACGTTAATTTGCGGTTTTCCTCCAGTGCTAACAGCGGCGAATCTTTTGCCGCAACGCAAACGTGATGCTCATTAAATAAGGTGATATAGGGGTAAGAATCAGGAATGTAGTCGGGAAAAGCCAATGCTAAATGCACTTTGTTGGTCACCATCAACTCTGGCAAATCATCGATATCAAAATCGCGGATAATAATTTTTAGCCCCGGGGCCATCTTGGTTATTTTGCCAAGTAAAGTGGGCAACACCACTTGTTGGGCATAGTCCGTTGCCGCAATGACGTACGTTGCATTAAGCTTGGCCGGTTCAAAAACACCGGGGTCTATCAAATCTTCGACATTTGCCAGTATTTTGTCTATTTTCAGCCCCAGCTTCAGCGCCATAGGCGTTGGTACCAGGCCATTACTTTTTCGCAAAAACAGGCGGTCATCAAAAATATCGCGCATTTTTTTTAATTGATCACTAATGGCCTGTTGCGTTAACCCCACCTGATTGGCAACACGCGAGACATTGAGTTCGCTCAGCAACGCCTGCAATATTCTAAGCTGTTTGATTTCCAGTCGGTTAATCTTGCTCATACTTGTATCTCTAACAATTGATATTTGTTTCAAATTGTATCTCTAAAATCATAAGATAGCCATCTAGAGCGTCAATCGGATAAATAATCAACACCAGCGAGAGCCAAAATTTCTCTTAATCAAGGCAGATTAGTGCCGGTTTAGTCATCTAAATCAAACTAATCTAACGCTGAGTAAGGGAATTTTGGACTCGCCCTTCGGGAATGGCGAAAAAGCGCTCATGCTGCATCATCAAAGCTTGAAATAGCACAACTATTACTGCACTTTGCTTCTTTGCCTGAGCGCTTTTTCGACATTCTGGTGGTGTTTATTTATCCGATTGGCGCTCTAGTTACCACAAGCGACAAAGCAGCGGTGGTAAAAATTCAAAATTGATTGAGGGTTTAAAAAATGAAAACAATTATTCTTATTGGCGCCAAAGGTAACATTGGACAAGCCGCCTACGCAGGCCTGAAAAACCACAAAATCATTACCGCCAGCCGGTCGGGCAAAGATTGTGATCATCAGGTTGATATCACCGATGAAACATCAATCAGAAAATTGTATGAACAAGTTGGTCACTTCGACGCCGTTGTTAATGCCGTAGGGTTTTGTGAGTATGCCGATTTTGTTGAAATGACCGAACAACAATGGATGACCACTGTCATGAGTAAAATGATGGGGCAGATAAACTTAGTGCGTATTGGTCAAGAGTATATTGCCGATAGCGGCTCATTTACCTTAATCAGTGGTATTTTGAATAAGAAACCAATTCCTTTTGCCATTGCCGATGCAACCACCAGTGGTGCCATTGAT
>JABSOG010001328.1 GCA_013216025.1 Algicola sp.
CGATCATTGATGGCGCGTCATCACCACCGGTTTGTATTGAAGGCACATCGTCACCGCCTGTTTGGATACCTGCGCAAACGCTGGTGCGAAAAATCGTGGCATTGATTGTTTTCTTAGCGCTAAATTGAGTGCTTGATACATTGCTCTGATTTGTTGTGTTGTTCATTCTAAACTCTCCGAAACTGTTTATTAATTGAATTAAATCCTGTGATGTATCACCGCGCTACGTCTAATCTGCTGTCGTTGCTGAGTTGATGAAGGTATACTAAACAGTTTAGTTTATCATGTCAATTTTATTTCGTATTTTTTTTGAACAATTTGATTTTTGCGCGTTGTCATTTAGTTTTGAAAGTGTTGGCAGGTGTCTCACAATAACTAAGTTCAGGCGCGGAGCAAGGCGCATGAGTCAACATTCGCTTGCTCACCCCCTATTACTATTGCTTACCGTCATTTCTATGTTCAAAACACACCGATACTGCGCGTTTTTGGTCTCGTTTGTACTGCACAAAGTCTCATCTGTACTACCTCCAAAAACGTTCTGGGCTTTAAAGTTCGCTGTGTCAAACGCCAGTGCAACTTACTGCGGTGTTTAACAAAAGGTATTTAAAAATTCTATAAAAATGAGTTTAAAACAACGGGTTAAGTTTACCCACAAACAACAAGAGTAAAAAAGAATGAACAGTATTGTGAAAAAAATGATGGGCCCTCTGGTCGGTTTAGTGGCTTTGGGTTTCGCTGGCACTACCGTAGCAGAAGAATGTACGACCAAATGGGTAGACCATCCTATTGCGTGGGACACTGTCTACAACTATAAGAAGTCTTGCGATTATGCCAATGACTTCTCGGGCTTTATTGGTAGTGTTTATTACAGCGGTGCCGGTGCAAACCAAATTACTGGACCTTGGACCGCACAAGCTGGCGACTACAGTTGCCCCGCCTATGCCGCCGTTCAAATGGTGGTATTTGGTCCTTCAGGTCAGCGCCGAACTTGGACAGATACCGGCTATTTTCATGGTTCTAGCGTGAACGAAAAAATCGTCTCAAGAACACCTACCGATTGGGTTAGACGTGAAGTATGGCATTGTCCTCTAGGTGGTGAGCCTGATTAATCTAGCCTTTAAACTCTGTGTTTAAAGTGCAGCTTCGGGTAGTTCTTCCTTTTTGTCGCCCTGCTCGGCGTATTCGCTAGGCGATACGCCAAATTCGGCTTTAAAACAGCGGGCAAAATAGGTCGAACTGCCAAACCCGGTGGCCTCACTCACTGCCACTATCGGTAGTGTGCCGGCTAACAGCATCTGGGTTGATTGTCTTAATCTAAACTGCCTGAGATATTGTGAAAAGTTATGTTCAAACAAGGCGTTGAGTTTGCGATTAAGCTGCCTGTCTGTCATAAACAACAGCCCTGCCACCATGGTGCGGCTGAGTTCGCTTTGGCTATAATGTTCACTGATGCACTGTTCGAATTTTTCGACAAATTTAATATCCAACGGTGACATACCTTCAACGCTTGTTAAGGTAGATGTTGTTGATAGTGACAATGTCGGCGAACGCTGACTCAGCACAGCCCCCCATTGACGGCGCAGCTGGGTTCTTATTAACAGCAGGTTGTCGCCCCTGACTCGCAATTCTTGAGCATCAAAGGGTTTAGCGACATAGTCGTCTACCAGGGTTTGCCAACCTTTAATGCGGCTTTGCCTGTCGCCTTTGGCCGTCAACAACACAATGGGAATATGACTGGTTTTGTCGTTGTTGCGCAGCTTTTCGGCCAATTGATAACCGTCCATTATCGGCATCATCACAT
>JABSOG010000132.1 GCA_013216025.1 Algicola sp.
CAAATGGCAACACACATAGCCAAGATACAAAATCCGGCCATCAGGTTGAATAGGCGGTTTAACAGCGGCGCATGGGTCTTTAATCCTAAAAAATGTTGTGAAAACAATACGCCCCAAAAAGCGGTTTGAAACATAAAGATCACAAAGCCCTGATTGGACAACCAAGGCTCGTTGGGCCACAAAAACTGCGAACCCAAACCATTAATGGTGGAGACGCTCAAACTGAAAAACAACAGGTAAATGATATAAAACAAGTAGCTTTTATCTCGCACAGAGACATAGACAAAAGCGTTGTAAAGCATCATGACCAGCATAATGCCGTAGTATAAACCCAGCCCCAGCACTGTGCGGACGTTGTTGTGATTAAAACCATCGACAGACCACAAGGTAAAAGGCAATACCATGGAGTTGTTGCTTTTGAGCCTGACAAATACCGTCACGGATTGTTTTGTCGGGATGACCAGTGGAAAAACAAAGTTGTGGTTGTCGTATGGCCGGCTGGCAAAAGGCAGGCTATCACCGGTTTGCCAATGGTTTTGCAGGCTAAATAAGGGGTCGCTGGTGTTGAAAACATAAATATCTACCTCGTCATGCAAAGGAAAAGCAATCTCAAATAACCATCGTTTGGTTTGGCTAGATTGATTGTTGAGGCTGAACTTTGCCCAATAAGCCGAGGCGCTAAAACCAAAACTGGGGCTGGTTTTATGGTTGGGTCTAAAGCGCCTGACAGTGGGGGATGAACGTACGTCATCAATGGTCAAATTGGCTTGTTTGTCTTCAAGCAATTCAAGGTGTAGGCCCAGCGGATAGACGTCAACTTTGTCAGTTAAAATCACCGGATCTGCACCTATTCCAGCAGTTAAGCCGGCACATGAGAACAGGGCAAGTAACATCAAGGTCACTAATATTCGCAGGTTATTCATCGCCACCTCTTAATTTTTTCATCTCGGTCAACAGGCCATCCATATCATAATCGACGATATAGTGACTGAGGCTTTGAGCCAACTGCTGTCCTTGTTCATTGTATTGCGCCAGTTCGCTGAGGCAGCTTTCGAGTTCGTTGACTTCATAAATAGTGGCCGCTTTGACGATGGACTGAAAAAGCGCGTCTGGAATGTGCAAGTTGCTGAGGTCGGGTTTTGTTTTTTCTTTGGGTATGGTCTCAGGTGATTGTTGCTGATAGTCAAAGTCGACATCCAGCAGGTGTTGAATGCACTTATAAACGGCTTCAAAACGGAAGGGTTTGGCGATGTAGTGGTCAAAACCTTGTTGCAGATAATGTTCTACGTCGTGTTGCATGGCGTGGGCGGTGACCACAATGCAGATTGGGCAGCGGTCTTTAAAGTCTTGTTGGATGTGTTTGATAGCTTCAACGCCGTTCATGATGGGCATGCGAATATCCATGAATATCAAGTCGGGCAGCGTGGCTGTTTGGTGCAGCAACTTCAGCGCCGCGAGTCCATTTTCGGCCTCAAAGACCTCAATACCAACATCCTTAAGCATATGGGCCAAAATGTCTCGGTTTTCGTCAATGTCGTCAACCACCAGCGCACTGATGCTCACGCCGGGGGCGAGTTTTATCGCTTTGACTTGCCTTGAACGACGTGCTTCAATCGCGTTTTTGGCAGACGGCAGGTGCAAGGTAAAATCAAAGTGGCTGCCTTTGCCCGGTTCACTGTCGAGGGTTAATTGGCCGCCCATCAATTCGACCTGCTGAGCGGCAATGGCCAGACCCAGCCCGGTACCGCCGTGTTTTGCGCCCTCAAGGGTTTGACCAAAGGCTTTAAAAATGTCTGTGTGATGTTCGGGCGCAATACCTTTGCCGGTGTCGGTGACCCCAAAGTGATAGTGCTCGTTCGATGGACAAGACAGGGTTAAAGTCACGGTGCCCTCACTGGTAAATTTGACCGCATTGCCGAGCAGGTTGATCAGTATTTGGCGCAATTTACCTTGATCGCCATGCACCGCAATGCTCACATCGGTTTGATTGATAAAGTGCCATTTGAGCCGTTTTTCTTCGCAGCGGCCATCAAACATGACCGCAATGCCCTCAACCAAGTCGACCAATTCAAAATCGACGGGATGCAAAGTCATGGCGTTGGCCTGCATTTTCGAAATGTCGAGAATGTCATTGATCAACCCCAACAGATGGTGTCCTGAACGGTCGATTATCCTCACTTTTTGTTTATATTGCTCGGCCAAACCCGGTTCACGTTCGAGCATTTGGGTGTAACCCAGCACCGCGTTAAGTGGGGTGCGAATTTCGTGAGAGACATTGGCGATAAAAATACTTTTGGCCTGACTGGCTTTTTCGGCGTTTCGTCGAGCCAGTTGGTCTTTTTCGTGGACTTCTTCTTGGAGCAGTTTGATCCTGTCGGCCAGCGCCAAAGACAGTAAAATGACCTCAAATGCTGAGCCGATTTGAAGACTGTAATCAGTGATAAAACTGCTGGCTAACACGCCGGCGGTGAGCAGCACTTTGAGCGCGATACCGACCATAAAACCAGCCCATGCCATGATAAAAAATATCGCAGGGCGGTAACCGCGACGAATACTCTGTATGCCGGTACCTAAAACCAACAGGTCAATGGCCAGCATGAGGGTGATAGCCAGTTGAATGCCGATAGATGGGGGGATCACCAACACCAGCAAGGCCAGCAGCAGTGATAGAACCTCAACTGCGTCAAAGCAACGATTAAGCTTGGGTGAACGGTTTTTCAGATCTAAAAAGTGCTGGGTAAAGACCAACCCCCAAAAAGCGGCAATAGAGATTAAAATCTGTACAGAGCGGTTGGCCCACCAAGGGGAATTGGGCCACAAGTATTGAAAAGCTAAGCCGTTTAGGGCCAGTGCAAACAAGCTGAAAGACACAATATAAAGGACATAATACAGATAGCTGCGGTCTCTCACCGAGAGGTAAATAAACAGGTTATATAACACCATGACCAACATGATGCCGTAAAAAACACCAAAACCAAGGTTGGTGGCGTTACTTTGTTCTGTGAAGGTGGTAGGCGAATAGATACTCAGGGGAATTTGTAAGGGGCTGTTGCGAAGCCGCACAACCAGCGTCAGCGATTGTTGGGGGGGGATTTCGAAAGGAAAAACAAAATGAATGTGTTGCATGGGCCGGTCTGCAAAACGCCGGGCGTCACCGGCATGAATGACACGATGACTGCCATCGGCTTTGATAAAATAAACCCTAATATCGTCAATTTGTGGGTAAGCCAAAACCAGCAACCTTTGCTGGTTTTGTGTATCAGGGTTTACCAAATTCAATTTTGCCCAGTAGGTTGAATCGGTGAAACCAAAGTTAGGGATTTTCTCAGTGCTTCTGGTGAACTGACTGCTCATGTCAGCTGACAGCACTTGCGCCAAAGTCAGCGAACCGTTTTTATCTTCTAGCAATTCAATCAACTGTCCCAATGG
This sequence comes from Algicola sp., assembly GCA_013216025.1. Lineage (GTDB taxonomy): Bacteria > Pseudomonadota > Gammaproteobacteria > Enterobacterales > Alteromonadaceae > JABSOG01. Next base: position 3,430 of record JABSOG010000132.1, read on the forward strand.
ATATTCGCCAATTTCGGGTGACAGAGTGAGCTGTTGGTTTGCTGCGCAGGGCAGTGAGAGCGAGCCGCTTAATATGATCAACAGCCACATCACAGACGTCATTACAGAGGTGGCCCTGCTGTGGTCACGAGGGGGTAGCCCTTGTATTGTCATTGTTTTTTTTAAGAATAAACCGTGGTGGCAATTCAAACGGGTAACCTTGTGCAAGAAAAGTTTCTTTGTTTGAGTGTAGCTGCTTTACGACCCGCTTTACGTTTAATCACCAGATTGCTCCACCTTGTTCATCTCACTCAACAATCCTGGCATATCATAATCACTGACATATTGATTTAATATCTTGGCCAACTGCTGGCCTTGTACGCCTAGGTCTGCTAATTCTTCAAGGCAGTCTTCGAGTTTTGATACTTCGTAAATATCGGCAGCTTCAATGATTGACTGGCGCAGCGCAGGTGGAATAGACAAGGTGCCCAAATCGAGCGGCGGCTCAACTTGGGTTTGTTGCTGTTTTAGTTTTTCGAGGGGGGTAAGCTGCTGCTCAAACTCAACATCTAGCAGCTGAACAAGACATTCATAAACGGCTTCAAACCGAAAGGGTTTGGCGATGTAGTGTTCAAAGCCTTCGTTAAGGTAGCGGTCAACATCTTGCGCCATGGCTTGGGCGGTGATCACAATGCAAATCGGACAGCGGTCTTTAAAGTCTCGCTTGATTGCCTGCATGGCTTTGATGCCGTTCATGATGGGCATTCTTATGTCCATAAAAATCAAATCGGGCAGTGACTGGGCCTGATGTAGCTGCTCCAGAGCATCTTTGCCATTGACAGCTTCGTTGATGGTGATCCCAGCATCAAGCAAAATTTGGCTGAGTATATCGCGGTTTTCTTTGATATCGTCGACCACCAACGCCGATACCGATACGCCGGGGGCCAGCTTTAACGACCCAATTGACTTGTTCGTATTGGTTTGGATCGGGTCTTTGGCTGGGGGTAAAACGACCGTAAAGTAAAATCGGCTACCTTTATCTTGCTCACTGTCGAGCTGCATTTTGCCGCCCATTAAGGTGACTTGTTTACTGGCGATGGCCAGACCTAGGCCAGTGCCACCGTATTTTGAACCGCCAACGGTTTGGCTAAATGCGTTGAAAATTTGGCGTTGCTGTTCGGTTGCAATGCCGATACCACTGTCGCTGACGGCAAACCGGTAATGGTTAGCTTGAGGACTGTCGAGCGTTAACGTCACTGAACCGTGGGTGGTAAACTTGACGGCATTGCCGAGTAGGTTGATTAAAATTTGGCGTAACTTTCCCTCGTCGGCATGCACTTTTAGTGTTTTGTTGCAACGGTTGATCCATTGCCAGTCGAGTTGTTTTTCTACGCAGCGGCCATCAAACATCAGCGCCAAATCGTCGATAAGCTCAACCAGTTCAAAATCGACATTGAGCAGTTGCATGGCCTGAGCTTCTATTTTTGAAATATCTAAAATATCGTTGATCAGGCCCAACAAATGAAGGCCTGACTTTTCGATGATCTCGATTTTTTGTTTGTGTTTCGGCGCAAGCGTGGTGTCTCTATTGAGCATTTGAGTGTAACCGAGTACAGCATTTAAGGGGGTACGAATTTCGTGTGACACATTGGCGATAAAAATGCTTTTGGCTTGATTGGCTTTTTCGGCATTGTTTTTGGCCAAAATCAGGGCTTGTTGGCGTAGGTATTGTTGAAAGACAATAAATCCAATGAAAGCACTGACGCAGATAATATAGATTAAATAGGCCCACAAAGTGCGCCATGGGGCAGGTTCAATGATCAATTTTATTGAGCGCCCTTGCTCACTCCAAACCCCATCTTGGTTACTGCCCTTAACGATAAAAGTGTACTGTCCTGCGGGGATATTGGTATAAGTGGCGTGGCGGTTTGTGGTATCGGTAGTAATCCAGCTTTTATCAAACCCTTCTAGCGTATATTTATATTTATTTTTTTGAGGAGCGGCAAAATGCAGTGCGGCAAAATCAAATGAAAACAAGTGGTCTTGATGGGTTAATGTTAGTGCTTTGCTGTCGTTGTTGTGTAAAGGGTTGTGAAAATAGTTGAGCGAATGTTTAAGCTGCACTGATTTATTGAGCAATTTAAAGTCGGTGAGTACCACATTGGGCGCGTGTTGGTCGGCTTTGATGTTTTGTGGGTAGAAGCCGCAATAACCTTTATCGCTGCCCATAAATAACTGGCCATCTGGGGCCTGAAAATAAGCGCCTGTCGTTATATCAAAACAATAAGCACCATCATCTGGGCCGTAGGTTTTAAACGTTGGTGTTGTTGGGTTGAATTTGACAATGCCTTTAAAAGTGCCCAGCCACAGGTTGCCTTGTTCATCATTCATTATTGCGGCGATATTGTCACTGGGCAGGCCATCTTTTTCACGGTAGCGGGTAAAGGTTTGGTCTTTTGGGTTAAATCGATTTAAGCCGCCTGCTGTGCCGACCCACAATTGACCCGTGTTGTCTTGGTGAATTGAATATATATAGTTATGGCTAATGCTGCTGGGGTTATCGGGGTTGTGTTTAAATGGCTCGAAGGTTTGTGTTTTGGGATTGAAACGGTTTAATCCGCCGAATTGTGTGCCTATCCATAGGTCTCCTTGTTGAGTTTGGTAAAGACGGGTAATGGTATAGTCACTCAGACCTGATTTGAAGCCATACCGTTTAAAGCTTTGGGTTTTGCTGTCGAAGGCGTTAAGTCCGTTTACTGTGCCAATCCAAAGCTTGCCGTCATTGGTTGGCAAAATTGTGCTGATAATATTATTGCTGATACTGTTTGGGTTTTCTGGGGCTGTTTTGTAATGAGTAAAGGTTTGGCTTTGCACATTAAAGCGATTGAGTCCATCAGCTGTGCCTACCCAAAGGTTGCCTTGGTAGTCTTTGGCTACGGTTATGACATCATTTTGGCTCAAGCTTTGGGGGTTATTCGGTTGATGTTGATAGCGTCTAAAGTCGCCGTTTTGGGGGTTGTAGTGGTTAAGGCCGTTTGTTGTGCCAATCCATATCGAATGGGCGTTTTCTTTGTATACAGACGAAACAACGCCTTGCGTCAGGCTGTTTGAGTCTTTTGGATTGTGTTTAACAAAACCAAAGCGCTGTTGGGATAAGTTCAGCTTACTTAAACCACCATTGGTGCCTAACCAAATGATGCCCGATTGATCTTGTATTGTTGAGTTAATCGCATTGCCCGGCAGAGTGTACCGTTGTGCCGGGTCATGTTCAAATACCGTAAAAGACTGAGTTTTGTGGTTGTAAAGGCTCAGGCCAGTATTGGTTGCGACCCACAGGTTATTTTGATTGTCTTCAAAGAGCTGGTTAATGGTTTTGTCTTTTAGGTTAAATTTAAACTGTTGACTTTGTTGGTCGAAAAGCACGATGCTTTTGGGCCAAAAAAAGTCAGCTGACGGTGGGTAAAAAGGGACCTTATAATCGATTGGCCCAACACCTATTGTCGTCACTTGACCCAAAGTGGTTGATTTTAATGTGGCGCCGTCTTTAAGGGATATTGTCACAGCCGGAATTGTTGTTTTTATTGGACCTAAATCACCTCCTGACATTCCAGATAGGTTGTTGTAAATAACAGCCCCTAATCCACCCCCTTTTTGACAACTTTCAACTTTTTCTCGATAGCTAATATTGCCTCGCTGGATTAAACAAATGGCATTGGTTGCATTTTTACAAACGGATTCCCCTTTTTCGCAGTCTATTAATGGACCGCTGGCATGGCCGATATTATCCAAGCCGAGGCTTAGGTAGTCGGTACCATTGATGATGACTTTTGATACTTCTAAAGCCAGTTTTGCTTTGTCGTTTATTAAAGCCCATAACCCCCCGGTTTTATCTTGATAAAATGATTGAACCCATTGGTCTTCGAGCTGCGGGGTAAATGTTTTGCTGTGAACGTCAAATCTGTCTAAACCCGCCTCAGAACGGACCCAAAAATTATCGTTATTATCAATTAAGATATCCCATATTTTACTGCGCCGCAGGCTGTTTGGGCTTTTGGGTTGGTGCGGATGCTGGACAAAGTTTGCGGAAGATTTATCAAACTCAAACAACCCAGCGCCATAAGTGCCTAACCACAGGGTGTCATCGGATGTTTGTGCAATGGAGGTAATGCGGTTGGCCCTTTGACTGTTTAGTGCTGCGTGGCCAACAAGTTCTTCATCACGCAGTGGATAGTGACTGAAGTCATCGGTATTGCGGTTATATTTGATAAGGCCACCACCGTATGAGCCAATCCATAGGGTATTGTTATTGTCTTCGAACAATGTCCATAACCAGTCGTCGCCCAGACTGTTGGGGTCAAGCGCTTGGTGCTGATATTTCTTTAGCGCATTGTTGGTGGGGTTAAACCTGATTAATCCTTGGGTGGTTGCCGCCCAAATTAGCCCAGAACTGTCGGTGAGTAATTGTCTGATATTGTGATTGAACACCGACAAAAACTCGGGGTGAGAGCGGTCTAATCGTTCAAAGCTATCGGTTTTGGGATGGTATCTATCAAGACCTGCCGGGGTTTGGACCCACATCGACCCTGTTGCGTCTTCGATAATTCTCCCTATGTTATTAGCAGACAGTGTTTGAGGATTCTGTGGGTCATGTTTGTAGTGTTTAAACTGATACCCATCAAAGCGGTTTAAACCATCCTCAGTGCCAACCCAAATAAAACCCAGCTTGTCTTGGTAAACTGTTTGGGCAATAATTTGCGATAAACCGTCGTCAACTGAATAGTTTTTAAATCGCAGGTCTGTGGGTTGTGCTGTTGATTGTGCAAAAGGAGCAAAGACGGTAAAAGGTAAAAAAGCCAGTAGCAATAGCAGCGCCATCATATAAGTGTGTAATTTACTCATCGTCACGCTTCTCCTTTTTTAATTCAGTCAGCTTTTCTAATTCAATCACCTTTTCTAATTCGCTCAGCAGTCCAGTCATGTCGTAAGTACTAACATACTGTTGCAACGCCTCGGCAAATTGCCGACCAGCGGGGTTTAAGTCTGTTAATTCATTTAGGCAACCTTCGAGTTTTGATATTTCATAAGTTGTGGCAGCCGTGACAATGGCTTGGTAAAGCGCAGGGGGGATGTTCAGGGTGCTTAAATCGACCCCGTCTGTGGGTTGTTGTTTTGCAATCTGCGCTGATGGGGGGGCTGGTTGCGCCGGTTCGTCTTGAACGTCAAATTCTACATCCAGCGACTGATGAATACATTCGTACACGGCTTCAAAACGAAAAGGTTTGGCAATGTAGTGGTTAAATCCTTCATTTAGATAGCGGGCAACATCTTGCTGCATGGCTTGGGCGGTGATCACAATGCAAATCGGGCAGCGGTCTTTAAATTCATGCTTGATTGTCTGCATGGCTTTGATGCCGTTCATGATGGGCATTCGAATGTCCATAAAAATTAAATCGGGCAGGGCGTTAGACTGATGCAAAGCATCCAGTGCGTCTTGACCGTTGACCGCCTCGCTGACTGTTATCCCGGCATCTGTCAGAATTTGGCTGAGAATATCGCGGTTTTCTTTGACATCGTCGACTACTAAAGCCGATACCGATACCCCGGGGGCAAGCTTTAATGAGTGAAATGATTGGTTTACACCAGATTCGATGGGGGCTGTTGCTGGGGGCAAATGTAGTGTGAAGTAAAATCGGCTGCCTTTGCCTTGCTCACTGTCGAGCTGTAATTGACCACCCATTAAAGTGACTTGTTTACTGGCGATGGCAAGGCCAAGGCCGGTGCCGCCGTATTTTGAACCTTCTACTGTTTGGCCAAAGGCCTTGAAAATCTGGCGTTGATGCTCGGGTGTCATGCCGATACCCGTGTCGCTGACGGTAAACCGGTAGTGATTTAGTTGGGGACATTCCAGCGTTAAAGTCACCGAACCGCTTGCGGTAAATTTGATGGCATTGCCCAGCAGGTTGATTAAAACTTGGCGTAATTTTGCCTCGTCGCCATGCACGTTTAGTGGGCTGTTATACACTTCTGGTGGGCTGGCACAGCGGTTAAGCCACTGCCAGTCGAGTTGTTTTTCTGTGCAGCGGCCATCGAACATCAGGGCTAAGTCGTCGATAAGCTCAATCAGTTCAAAATCGATAGTGTGCAGTTGCATGGCATCGGCTTCGATTTTAGAAATATCCAAAATATTGTTGATAAGGCCCAGTAAATGTAGGCCTGACTTTTCGATGATCCCCACCTTTTTTTTGTGTGTTGCTGCTAGGGTTTTGTCTCTGTCGAGCATTTGGGCGTAACCGAGTACGGCATTGAGCGGGGTGCGAATTTCGTGGGAGACATTGGCGATAAAAATGCTTTTTGACTGATTGGCTTTTTCGGCATTGTTTTTGGCCAACTCGGCGTTCTCTTGGGCCCGCTCTGCATTTTCTTTGGCTAAAATAAGCACTGCGTGGTTTTGATAGCGTTGATAGCCAATAGTGCCAATAATTGAGCCTCCTAGCAGAAGATACAGACAATAAGCCCACCAAGTGTGCCATGGGGCGGGTGTAATGGTCAGTTTTATCGACCGACCCTGTTCATTCCAAACCCCGTCTTTGTTGCTGGCTTTTACCATAAAAGTGTAATCGCCTGAGGGGATATTGGTATAGGTGGCGCGGGGGTTCGAGGCATCTGTTTTAATCCACCTTTGGTCATATCCTTGTAATTTGTATTTATATCTATTCTTTTTCGGCGCGGCAAAATTAAGAGCGGCAAATTCAAATGAAAACAAGCGCTGTTGATGGGTTAGCGTGATGAGTTGGGTATAGTTGAGGGCCGTTTTAAGTGCTTTGGATTCATTGAATAACTTAAAATCAGTGAGTACGATATTGGGGGCGTGTTTGTCGTCTTCGATGTCTTGGGGATAAAAACCACAGTATCCCGTATTGCTGCCAAAGAATAACTGGCCGTCAGTCGCCTGAAAATACGCGCCTACCGTTATATCATAACAATATGCACCGTCATCAGGGCCGTAGGTTCTAATGACCTTGGTGGTTGGATTGAATTTAATAATGCCTTTAAAAGTGCCGAGCCAGAGATTGCCTTGATTATCGCCCATTATTGCGGCGATATAGTCACTCGGTAGACCTCCTTTAACGCGGTAGCGGGTAAACGATTGTTCTTTTGGGTTGAATTGGTTTAATCCGGCGGCGGTGCCGACCCATAATTGACCGTCTTTACTTTGGTAAATTGACGTTATGGTGTTGCTGCTAAGGCTGGTGGGGTCATCGTTGTGGTGTTGAAACACGTCGAACGATTCGGTTTTGGGATTAAAGCGTCTTAATCCATCTTTGTAGGTACTAATCCATAGAAAACCTTGTTGATCTTGGTATAGACGGCTAATAGACCGCTTAGCAAGACTGTGAGAAAACGGATATCGTTTAAAATTTTTATTGTTGCTGTTAAAGGTATTAAGCCCATTTTCAGTGGCAACCCAAATAACCCCGTCTTTTGCGGTCAAAACTGTTTGGATGTTATTATTGTTGATATTGGTTGGGTCTGTTTTGTATTGGGTAAAGCTTTTGCTTTGTCGGTTGAAACGATTCATGCTATTGCTGGTGGCGATCCAAAGGTCGCCGTTGTGGTCTTGAGTGATGGCCCTGATACTATTATTACTGATACCTAGCGTACCATCGAAACGTGTAAAAGTGCCGTTCAACGGATTGTAGTGGTTCAAATCGTAGACTGTAGCAATCCATATTGAATCGTTTTTTTCTTGGTATATCAACCTGACAGTGCCTGAAGCCAGGCTGTTTTTGTCTGCTGGATTATGTTCAACAAAACCAAAGCGCTGCTGGGTTGGGTTCAGTTTGCTTAAGCCGCCTCTGGAGCCCAACCAAATCATGCCTGTTTGATCTTGCATTAAAGGATTAACCCGGTTGCTGGGTAAGCTGTGTCGTTGTGTCGGGTCATGCTCAAATACGGTAAAAGACTGCGACTTGGGGTTATAAAGGCCCAAGCCTGCGGTAGTAGTGACCCACAACCTGTTTTGTTGGTCTTCAAAGAGTCGATTAATCAGGGTGTTTTTGCTTTTATTGCTAAAAAAGGTCTTGAATTGACGACTTTGAGGGTCGTAAAGCGCCAGACTTTTGGGCCTTATTGTATAATAACCACGCCAATAGATAGGGGTTGTGTAGTTGATTGGACCGTCATTGCTGGTGAATGTTGCGCTTTTCTCTTGGCTCTTCTGGGTTGGCATTTCATTTAGCAAAGCCCAGGTATTGCCCTTTTTATCTTGGTAAAATGATTGAACCCACTGACCTTTGAGTTTTGGTGTAAAGATTTGGGTATTGACGTTGAATTGATCTAAACCACCCTCAGAACGGACCAAAAAAACACCGGTTTTATCGAATAAACAATCCCATATTTTATTGCGTAACAGGCCGTCTGGGGTTTTGGGGTGTTGGCGGTTAATGAAAGCGCCTGTTTTGGGGTTTAGTCGGAATAATCCAGCCCCATAAGTACTCATCCATAGTGTGTTATCTTCAGTTTGAACAATTGAGGTAATACGATTGGCCCCTTGATGGTTAAGCGCTGCATCGGGTATTGGGAAGTGCTTGAAATCGTCAGTATCGCGATTGTATTTGCTGAGACCACCGCCAAAAGAGCCAATCCACACGTTGTGATTATTGTCTTCGAACAGCGTCCATATCCAGTCGTTACTCAGACTATTGGGGTCTTGTTCATCGTGTCGATAGGTTGTTGTTTTTTTGCTGGTAGGGTTGAACTGGAGTAAACCGTGTTTGCTGGCAGCCCAAATCAGTCCGGTGTTATCTGTGAGCAATTGGTGGATATTGCGGTTTTGGTCTGATAAAAACTGAGGTGGGTTAGCGGGAAAGTGGTCAAAACTATCGGTTTTAGGATTGTATCGGTCATGACCTTTTAAGGTTTCGACCCACATCGAACCTGTTATATCTTCACTGATGTTCTGTATAAAGTTGTCAGAAACGGTCTGAGTATTGCGTGGGTCATGATTGTATTGTTGAAACTGATACCCATCAAAGCGGTTTAAACCATCCTCAGTGCCAACCCAAATAAAACCCAGCTTGTCTTGGTAAACCGTGTTCACCACAATTTGTGACAAACCCTCTTCTATCGAATAGTTTTCAAAACGCAGGTTTGTAGACTGGGCCTGCGCGAGTCGAGATAAAAATAATGAGAAAAACAACAGCACCACTAGTCTTAACCCTAACAAGCGTAGCGGTGTGATGCCTACTTGCCGTTTACTCATCAATGACCTCGCTGTTGTCTATTTCTACCGCTTTGTCCAAGTCTTGCAGCAGTTCAACCATATTATAACTGGCCAAATATTGGCTCAATTGAGCCGCCAACTGTTTGCCTTGGGGGCTGAGATTGGCCAGTTCAGCTAAACAGTCTTCTAGTTTGGCGATTTCATAATCACCTGCGGCATCATGGATGGTTTGATAGAGCGTTGACGGGATGTTTAATCGTTGGATTACTTGTGCTGCTTGTGCTGCTTCTGCTGTTTGAGTTGCTGCATTTGTTGAATGTTGAGTTTGGGCCGATTCTTCAGATTCTATTATGTCATAGCGATATTCAAACTCGACGTCCAACAGTTGGTGAATACTCTCATAGATGGCCTCAAAGCGGAACGGGTAAGCGATGTAATGGTCAAACCCAGCCTTGAGGTAGCGTTCAACATCTTCGACCATGGCGTTAGCCGTTACCACGATACAGATGGGACTGTTGTCTTTAAAATCTAGTCGGATTTTTTGCAGTGTTTCAACGCCCTGCATGATGGGCATTCGAATATCCATAAAAACCAGTTCTGGGAAAGGGTCTGCCTGATGGAGCATTTCGACTGCCTGTTGACCGTTCTCGGCTTCGATGACGTTAATGCCGACCTGTTTTAATACCCTAACCAGCAATTTGCGATTTTCACTGGTATCGTCCACCACCAGTGCGGTTAGCGATATGCCCCCAGCGAGTTTGGTCGCGTGAGCACGGCGGTTATGGCGCGTTTCGATGGGTTTGTTTGATGGAGGGAGGGGCAGGGTAAAACAAAAACTGCTGCCTTTGCCTAGCGTTGATGTTAGCACTAATTGGCCACCCATCAAGCTGACCTGACGATGGGCTATGGCTAGCCCCAAGCCGGTGCCCCCTTGTTTGACGCCTTCGTCAGTTTGACCAAAGGCTTGAAAAATCTTCTGTTGGTGCTCGGACTCGACGCCGACACCGGTATCGACGACACAAAAGTGGTAATGGTCAGTGGCTGTGCATGACAGGCTCAAGGTAATGGTTCCCTGATGGGTAAATTTGACCGCATTGCCGAGTAGGTTAATTAATATCTGGCGCAGTTTTGTGTGATCGCCGCGAACTGTGAGGTGCTTGTCACATTGATTGGCAAAATGCCATTGCAGCCCTTTTTGTTCGCAACGGTCGTTTAGCAACTCGCCAATGCCCTGCACCAACTCGACCAGTTCAAAGTCTTCGTTAACCAGTGTCATCGCATTGGCTTCGATTTTGCTGATATCAAGAATGTTGTTGATGAGACTCAAAAGATGATCGCCCGATTTTTCTATGATTTTAACGTAACGCTTGTGTTGCGGGGCCAGTGACGGTTCGCGCTCTAATATCTGGGTGAAACCCAAAACCGCATTGAGCGGGGTGCGAATTTCGTGAGATACATCGGCGACAAACAGGCTTTTGGCCTTGTCGGCCTTTTCGGCGTTGTGTTGGG
>JABSOG010001329.1 GCA_013216025.1 Algicola sp.
CCTTTGAACAAACCTCAGTTGAAGAGAATTCAAAAGAACGGCCAACAAAACCGGTGGCTTTGGGCCGTGCGCCCGGCAAAGGCCACTGCAAGGCTGGCACAGAGTTGGATAGTTTTTGTTGCCAAAAATCACTGGCTGACTGTCCGGCTTCGCTAGTAGCAAAGGCCGATTGCCAAGCGATAAATTCGCGATAAGATTTGCCCTGTTGGGCAATCACCATTTGCGAGTCGGCCAGCTTGCCCAACAGCTGTTGCGCGAACAATTGAACCGACAACATGTCGACCACGATATGGTGAAAGTTCAACAACAGTCTTTGCTGACCATCATCGCAGTGAAACAATTCAAAACGACAATTCTCGCCCCTGTCCAGCGCAAAAGGTGCTCGTGAAGCGGCAATGATTTGTTGTTCAAGCCCGCTAAGGTTAACGCCTGACAAATGATGTTCAGTCACTACATTTTCGGGCAAGCAGACGACAACCTGCTGCCATTTTTGCGCATCGTCGTCGTGAGCTATGCAGGTACGTAACATTGGGTGAATTTGCAACAGGCTCAACAAAACCTGATTTAAATGCTCGCAGTTAAACTGACCAATGAGACAGAGCGGCACATTGTAAGCGCTGCTTTGCGGGGCCTTTTGATACAACAGCCACATTTGCAGTTGGTTGAGGCTCAAATCAAACGTAGCGCCCTGCCCGGCCTCGGTGACTTGTAAAGTTTGCGCGTTTGTTTGTTCGCCTTGCTGTCGAGCTGTTTGAATACCCCTGGCAATATCAATCAACGAATCTGATTGCAACAAGGTGCCGAGCGGTAAGTCGACGCCGCTGATGTTTTTTAGCGTTGCGCTCAGTTCGATGAGTGCCAGCGAATCAAGACCGGTGTTTGTTACCGGTTGCATTGGGTCAATCTGAGCCATCGACAGCTGCGCCCGATTGGCCAATACCATGGTCAACATCAACAATAAGTCAGCCACTTCTTTGTCGAGGCTCGCTGTGGCAGCTGTTGCCATTTGGCCAGTCTGAGTATCGGTATTGGTATTGTCATTGGCTTGGCGAATAAACTTCGCCACGGTTTTTAAATCGTCCGACTCGAAGGCGATTTTGGATTTGGCCCGCTGAATTTTACCTGACGAGGTTTTGGGCAGGCTCATCGGTTTGATCAGCACCAAGGCGTATAGCGACAAGCCGTACTCTTGAGAAATAATGTGCCGAGCCTGTTGAATCACTTGATCTTTATCGATTTTTTTCAGCCAGGTACGTTCAATTTCCTGCACTATCACCAGTTGCTCTTCGCCTTGGTGTTCAACGGTAAAAGCCGCGCCGCCACTGGGTTTAAGGCCATCGATGTGACCTTGCAGCGATTGTTCAATATTTTGCGGGTAGTAATTGGCCCCGCGAATGATGATCACTTCTTTGATGCGACCACAAATAAACAAGTGTTGTTGATGCAAAAAACCCAAGTCGCCGGTGCGCATAAACGGCTTGTCTGAGTCTCCAGCGATGTTGGCGTGAAAAGTCTCTATGGTTTTTTGTTCATTTTGCCAGTAACCCATCGCGATGCTGTGGCCGTGCACCCAAACCTCACCAACTTGGCCATCGTTCAAACGAATATGGGTATCGGGGTCGACAATCACCACTTCGTTGTATGGGCTGGGAATGCCTGAGCTGACCAATCGTCTGGTCGGCTGGCTTGAGGCAGTCACCGGGCGCATGGTGGTTTTTTTCTCATAATCGGCAATGCTAACATCGATATATTCGGTCGGTGTTAAACGCGGTGCGCCTGAAACAAACAGCGTGGCTTCG
>JABSOG010001330.1 GCA_013216025.1 Algicola sp.
TGCACTTGCTTGATGAACAGGCAGACAATGAAGCGGATAACCCGCCAAAACAGGCTGGCACAGCCAACTCAGATGGCCGTCAATTTCGCATTTTGCTGGTAGATGATGAACCGATTAATCGCAAGGTTTTGTACAACCACTTGTCGATGTGCAATTACCAATTGGTTGAAGCAGCCACAGGTAAGCAGGCTTTGGATCTGGTGAACCAAAGTGAACCTTTTGATTTGGTTTTACTCGACATCATGATGCCCAAAATGTCGGGTTACGAAGTCTGTAAAAAGCTGCGAGAAAACTTTGGCGTCCACGACTTACCAGTGATTTTTTTAACCGCCAAAAACCAGGTGGCCGATTTGGTCGAAAGTTTTGCTGTAGGTGCCAATGATTACCTGAGCAAACCGGTCAGCAAACACGAGTTGCTTAGCCGGGTAGAAACCCACTTGAGGTTGCTTGATATCAATCGAAACCTAGAAAACAAGGTCGCTGAGCGCACCGCCCGATTACAATTGTCTAATCAAAAAATCAGTGCGCTTAACGATATCTGTGCCCAAATAAGCAGCTCTTTGGAGCTTGATAAACTGATGAAAACCGCTTACGACCACATTAAAACCCTGATGGAGGTCGATGTTTTTGCGATTGGCCTGCTTCAAACCGCTCCACACCAGATTGATTTTATTCTAGCGATTGAAGATGACCGTTATTTAACCCCATTCAAAATATCAATGGATGACACCTATCGCCCTGCGGTGTGGTGTATTAAGCACAAAAAATCACTGATCATGAACGACTTTGTCATCGAGTCAGCAGGTTATTTTGGTGATATCGACCAACACCCACCCACCGTAGGAAAAAACAGCGGTTCAGTCATGTATTGTCCATTGCTGATAGGAAATAAAATTATCGGCACGTTGACGGTGCAAAGTTATCGCTTAAATGCCTATAACGAAGAACAACAAAACATGATCCAAACGCTGGCGTCGACCACCGCGATTGCGCTCGACAACGCCAATGCCTACGCCAAAATCGAACAAAAGAACCGGGAAATAATCGACACCCAACAACAACTGGTGCAGGCCGAGAAAATGGCATCTTTGGGTACTTTGACCGCGGGTGTCGCCCATGAAATCAATAACCCGACCAACTTCGTTCATGTCAGCGCACAAAATCTTGAGGTTGATTTGGCTCGTTTTCAGACATTTCTCTTTGACTTGGCCGGTGATGATGCCGATGAAGAAATTCTCGACAGTTTCAGACAACAATTTGCACCTCTGTATGATCACCTTGTCACCATTAAAGACGGCACACAGCGGATCAAAGTCATTGTTAAAGACTTACGGGCATTCAGTCAACTCGAATCTGCCGAGAAAAAACCGGCGATGATCAGCGATTTACTACAATCAACCATCAATTTAGTGCAAACCCAATATAAGCAAGTCGCTGACTTTGTGACAGAGTTTGCCACTGTTAAGCGACTTGAATGCTACCCTGCTCAGCTCAATCAGGTGTTTATGAATCTGATTGTCAACGCCTGTGATGCCATTCAAATCAGGCAACAACAGCAGCAAAACCTTAAAGGCAAGATTGTGGTTACCTGTAAAATAAGTACTCTTGACAACATCGATAAAACCGACAATTTAGCAGGTCAGCAATACATCGAAGTGACCATAAAAGACAATGGTTGTGGCATGACCAGTGACACCAAAAACAAACTGTTCGAACCGTTTTACACCACCAAAGCGGTCGGTGCAGGCACCGGGCTGGGTTTGTCGATTTCGTTTGGCATTGTGCAAAAACATGG
>JABSOG010001331.1 GCA_013216025.1 Algicola sp.
TCAGTGCTGCTTAATTGGGCGTAATTACTGTCAGTGTTAGATTGCGATTGACTGGTCGACAATTGCAATACGTAATAGTCACCGCTGATGTGATTGGTAAAAGTCGTTTTAATGTACTTGCGTTGTCCACTATAGGCCGACCCAGCGTTGTACTCATGGGTTTTAATCACACTACCCAAGGTGTTAAAGCTCAAGTTGTCGGTGGTGTAGGTCGTATTACCATCACTGTGATGCAAGGTTGTGACGACTTTGCTTTTGTTGATGCGGTGGTCCATGGGCACAATGTTGGTTTTACGCATGAGTGACCTGCCCACCGCCTCGGCTTGTACATAAGTGGTTTGGGTGGTTGACAACGGTGTGGTGCCATTGGTGTCAAACTGCTCGGTAACGCTCAACATACCTTGGGCCGGGCTGGTCCAGTCGCGGTTGTAATAGTGTTTGGTTCTGCTGCCATCAGGGGCATTAACGGTGGTGATTTTGTGGTTCAATGCACTGATGTTATTTGGCATAGTGCCTGTCAGGCTGGTCGTTGCACTGTTTTGTGAGTAACTGTAAAGCCAATTCAGAGTAGGCAAACCGGGTCCTGACAAGATTTTGTTTTGCAATGACAGGTGGTTTGAACACAAAGGAATGACTTGAACACCGTTTTCACGGGCTTGAGTCGGGTCTATATTGCTGGTGCCGTGTTGGGTTTCTTTGATACCGAACTGGCCAACAGCCCCATTCGGATGAGTGATGGTGCCCCAAAAGGTTGGCGCAGTCGCGTTGTCATAACCACAAAGGCTATTGTTGGCGATAGGTTTTTTCACACCAATATCGACCAAATCGAATGTCCAGCTTCGGGTGTCAGGCCGCATCACCGTATGCAAAACTCGATTATTGGCATTGCTGCCCGTGTAGGCATAGCGCCATTCCCGTCCATTGGCGATAACTATGCTGATGTTTTCTTCAAAAGGTTCGGCTTCGTTGTACTTTAGGGTAATTTCACGTCCGTCATTGGCGTGAATACGGGTCAAGCGCGAGATGGCGTCATACTCGTATTGCACCCAGTTGCCAAAGCGGTCTTCGATTTTAGAGACCATCATGTAAGCTTGGTATTTTATGGCGTGTTCGCGTGGTTTATAATCGTCTTTAATATCGGCTGTCAAGCGGGGTTCATCAAAGGTGTACTGGGTACCATTGGGCGCATAAGCAATAAAACCTTCAAACGAATCGGCATTGCTGCTGGCACCGGGTATACCCCGAGTAAAACATTTAATACGCCAGTTACTCTTGGTTACCCGAGTAATGCCGCTGATGTTGCCACCCAACTCGCTGGTGAGGTTGGTTGTCGGCTCTAACAGTTTATCGTTAACATGGCCTGGCACATTGAGTGTATCGCCGTTCCAATATTGAAAGTCTTGGAAGACATTGTGCATATCGTTCGCAGTGCCGGGGTTGAGCGGACCGCTGCAACCCTGACCGACCCCCCAACTACCTGAATAATCACCGTCCCAGTAACTCAATGTGGTGTGAATGTTAGGGATATCTAGATGCCAATCAGCAAAATCCCCCGGAGTTTTACCTCTTCGACTTAACCCTTTAAACACTCGGCGCACGGCCACGTCTAACGAAGAATTGCCTGGCAGGCTGATGTCGGTGTGTTTAAAGCTAATTGAACCGCTGTTAAGGTCGATTTGCTCACCTAACAGGTCGGTGGTTTCCGGTGTGATGGTCGGTGAGACTTTCAGCCGCTCAAGGATATTAACATCCATCGGTTCGGTCGAAGGTGTTTGACCCGTGTCACCCGTAG
>JABSOG010001332.1 GCA_013216025.1 Algicola sp.
ACCCATCTGTGTATATCTCATAGCTACCAGCTGGTAGTTTAGCTATGTCTGTGTACGCGTTGAACGCACGCTCGCAGTGACTTATCTTTTCTTTGTCCACCGGTTGGGATACACTTCTCCCGCTCCTGAAAATTTCAAAGTGATCGGTGTCTGCGATGGCTGTGCCACCAAAGAAAAACAATGGCGTTGCCACTAGGGCTGCGACTAATTTTTTTATTGCTCGTTTTGTCATGTTGCTACCTATTTTTGATTGAGTTGGGGTTGGAAAATACTCGATTCCAACGGCGTTCAGTATAGATATTTCGAGTTGAAAAAATAGCCTTTGGGGTGGTCAAATAATTATCCAAATTTGCGCTTTTGAATAATTGTTGTGCAGCAGATTTATGCTATCTTGGTTATCATAAACAAACATTTTTACAAGGGCTTAGACGATGACAAAGCGCAACCCGGGCAGGCCAGCACAAAGGGCAACAGACGTTGATAACAACAGTAGAGAGGATTTGATTGAAGCGGCCAAACACTGTTTTACCAGGCTGTCATACAGCAAAGTAACCACCCGGTTATTGGCAAAAACAGCCAAAGTCAATGCGGGTTTGATTGGTTATTATTTTATCAACAAAGAAGGGCTGTATAAGGCGATGATCAGTGACATGGTTGACGCAATGAATGACAGTCTTGTCAAAATGAACCGCAGCGAAAGTATTAGTAGTATTGAACCTATTCTGCGTGGTCATACCATGCTGATGGCAAAATATCCCCAGTTTCCGCAATTGCTGATTAAAGAGTTGATGGGGGAGGGATTGTGTTTTAATTTTATCACCGACTCAGTCGATCGTTTGTTAAACCCGGTCTTTTTTGGCGTGATGAAACAGTTACAGAATAAAGGCAAACTGAGAAGTGATGTTGATTTGGTTTTGCTCAGGGTGACAATGGTAAGCTGCATGTTGATGCCTTGGCTTACCCGAAAAGCCGCGAAGGAGATTGACGGAGCCGAGTTTGACAATGAAATGTTGGAAAAGTTGATCAGCCACAATACCCAAATCCTAGAGCACGGCTGTTTTGTGCCAGAGCCACCAAAAGTCACTGAAAGTCACCAAGGACAGTCACATTTAAAGGACCAATAATCAACTATTATTAAGCTTCCCCGACCCCAATTGTACAATGCCATTTTTCCCGTCAACGACCAAATCGGTCAAAAATTTATGTCATTGACGAGGGCATCGGTTTAGTCAGTTACGCAGCTCCATGGCCGGGTCACAACCGAGTCACCTAAAGCCCCAACCAAAGCATCCAGAGCCGAACATGAGATACCGTTATTACCGGACAAATTGATAGAATCTGCGTTGACCATATTGTGCAAACCCGAAACATCAACAATCATGTTGTTACGCAAGTCTAGATTGACCATGGCTGTATGTGTACTTATCGCTGAAATATCAACCAATTGGGCGTCGATTATCTTCAAGTAAACCAGTGCTGTTAGTGGACCAATGGCCGCCAGATCGCTGGTTTCTTGATAGGAAAGTGACAAATGGGTTAGCCCAGTCATCATTGATAAAGGTGAAAGGTCGGCTATCTGGCGAGAATCACTGCCCCGCCACAACGACAGTGACTGCAAATTCGGCAAAGCTGCAAATGGTGAAATGTTGGTAAATCCTTGAGTGTACAAGCTAATGTCTTGCAGTGCTGTCAGTTGTTCAACACCGGTTAAGCTAAAGATTTTTGGATTGGTGCGAAACGGGTCGTCGTAACAGCCCAGCGAAGTGAATTCGCTGATCAGAGTCGATCCGTT
>JABSOG010001333.1 GCA_013216025.1 Algicola sp.
TGACAGCTGTTGTCAGCTGTCAGCTGATGTCAGTCCAGTCTTGTCCAGCTGTTCTCTGTTGACAACTATTGGAAGTTGTTGACAGTTGTTTGACAGCTATTGATGCAAATAGGGGAGTGCTTGGAGGTGAAACTGTTCAGTGGGGGCTTTGGACTTTTCGAGTGCCAATTCTAGTAGCTTGATAAAGTAAACATTTCGCTCACCCTCGGCGCTGACATGGGTGATGGTGATCTGTTGGGCAGCCAAAGGCAAGTTTGCAAACACCACAAGAAAAAATAGGTAAATTAGCGCTTTCATAAACAACCCCCAACATCAATTGTTGCTACAAATTGTATGTGAGAATTGGTGACAAAGCCAATTTACGTTAGCACCTGAATACGTATGCAAAAACTTGTCACTGTATTCGTCGGCTGATTACTATATCCCTTGAGTAAATCCACAGAAAATTAACATTTGGCAGGGGAAAACATGAGACGAGTATTATTGCTGTTGTTGTTTATGGCGTTAGCTTTATCGGCATGCAGTGGGGCAAAACAAGCATCAAAAGGGCAAGGTGTGGTCACTATAGTGGTTAATGTGCCCGATAATACACCGCAAGACGCGGTATTAACGCTCGGTGGTGATTTTAATTCGTGGGATCCGTTGGGGCGAGAATATGCTTTAACTCGCCTTGATGATGGTGCTTATCAATATGTGTTTGCGCCGGTTACTGTGGGTAAAACCCTTCATTTTAAGCTCACACGAGGGAACTGGGAAACCGTAGAAATTGATAGCGATGGCAACAATCGGGCCAACCGAATCCATATTGTTGCTGCTGGTATGCAAACGATAACACTCAAAGTGGCCGATTGGGCAGATTTGACAAAAAAGACACCTAGCAGCACGATCGTCGGTGAAGTTATCCTTAAAACGCTTGAGTTGCCGACATTTCCCGGCAAACGTACGGTGCGCATTTATCTGCCGCCGGACTATCACACCAGCCAAAAACGCTATCCGGTGATTTACATGAGCGATGGACAAAACCTGTTTGACAAGTCCATCGCTACGGCTGGTGAGTGGCAAATGGATGAGCTTATGGCCAGACTGCATGACAAAGGTTCGGCACTAACGTCCATCGTTGTGGGCATTGACCATGCGGGTAGCAATCGCCGTGGGGAATACAGTCCATTCGATTATGATGGTGATAATCTGTTTGGCCTAGATGAGGGCAAGGGACGGGTATTTGCCGATTGGCTGGTTGGCGAGTTAAAACCCTGGGTCGACAAGACTTGGCGTACCAAATCCGGTCGCCAAGATACCACTGTAATGGGTAGTTCTATGGGAGGTCTTATTGCCTTGTATACCGGTATCAGACATCAGCAAACCTTTTCACGTATTGCCGGGTTATCTTCGGCGCTGATGTATAGCCTGATCAAGGATAATATGGTGCAATTCGTTACAAAGACCGGACGAGTGCACCCGATGAAGATTTATTTTGATATTGGCACCGAAGAAACCGGGTTGATGACACCCGCTATTTTTGACGATACCAAGCGGGTGCAACAGGCTTTGCTGGCAGCTGGTTTTGACGCGAACGAGGTCAAATACGCCCTGATCCAGGGCGGACTGCACAGTGAAGACAGCTGGCGCAGTCGCAGTGAGGCCATTTTGAGATGGCTCTATAATCCGCCTGTTAATCATTAACATTTTTGATGATTACGCCACTGAAATGTCCGGGTGCTATTGCATTTTAATATCATAGGGCAATATTTATATGTTATAGAAAAGTTACCGTGTGTACCCGGCGGTCA
>JABSOG010001334.1 GCA_013216025.1 Algicola sp.
GCCTTGATTGAACGAAATGACAGTAAACACAGGATAATAACCGCACCATAAACATACCACATCATCGGTGTTTGGGCTTGCGCTACGGCCTCGTTAGTCGCCGCCATAACCCCGACCGGCCCAGAAGCCAGCATGAATTTAATCTCGTCGGTTTCCATTTGGGCTTTCAGTTGTTTTACCGCATCAATCACCCGATTGATGGTTTCGGCTTTGTGATCCTGCAAAAACAAAATAATCGGCATCACACTACAATCTGAGGTCAATAATCCAGTACTGGTTTCAACCCGCGCAGAGGCTTGCACCAACGCCTGTTGATTGCGCGGCAATGTACGCCAATTAACATTGCCTTCGTTATAACCAGCGTTAACCCGCTTGGCTACCGATGGCAAACTAATGGCCGATTGAACCCCTTCAATGTTCTCCAGGCGCCACTGAAAACGGTCAATTAAGCTCATGGTAGAATGGTACGTACAAGCATTGGGTTGGGCTTCAACAATCACCTTAAGAATATCTGAGGTAATGGCAAATCGGTCAGTGATTAGTGCAGTATCCTGATTATATCGAGAGGATTCGTGCAGCGCAGGCGCTCCTGCATGAAGATCACCAATGCGCATCTTGCTCGCTTCATTGGCGGCAAAAATATACAACAACACACTAATAGAAATCACCACAATGGCCACTTTGGGTTTAGCAAAAGCCGACATGGTTACCCACAGTTTTTCGACGGTTTCGTTGGGTTTGGTGATTTTTGCTATATATTGTGGTTTAAAGCGAATAAACGATGCGATGACGGGCAATAAAATCAGATTGGTCAAGATCACCACAGCGACCCCCAAGCTGGCTGTAATGGCCAATTCACGGATGATGCCTATGTCTATTGTCAACAAGGTCAAAAAGCCGATGGTGTCTGATAGCAGCGCAATGATGCCCGGCACCAGCAAGACACGAAAGCAGCTCTGGGCTGCCTGTTTACCGTGCAGCCCGGTGGCGACCTTTTTACCCAGAGCATTGATCATCTGCACCCCGTGACTGACGCCAATGGCAAAGACTAAAAACGGTATCAATATTGACATCGGATCGATGCTGAAACCCAGCACTGTCAACAAGCCAATTTGCCATACCACTGCAACAATCGAGCAGAGGATGGGTAACAGCGTCAATAAAACAGATTTACAGAAAAACCATACCAAAATAGTGGTGATCACAATAGCGATGGCAAAAAACACCACAACGCCTTTGGCACCGTCTGCGACGTCACCCACCATTTTCGAAAAGCCAATGATGTGAATCGAAATATCATCGGTTTCAAACTTGCCGCGCGTTTGCGCTTCAAGTTGTTTAGCAAACGCCAAAGTATCCAGTTTTTCACCTGTGCCGGGGTCGATTTCTAAAATTTGGGTCGACACCATGGCACACGAATAATCTGAGGCTATCATGCGCCCTACAATACCCGCTTTTTCAATATTGCCTTTAACAATGGCCAGGCCGCGCTGGTCGGCAGTAAAGTCAGCTGGGATAACTGGACCCCCGGCAAAACCGTCTTCGACCACTTCAACGAAACGCACACTAGGTGAGAACAGTGATTTAACCAGCGTTCGGTTTACCCCGGGGATAAAGTAAAGCTGATCATGAACGCCTTTAAGGGTGGTAAAAAAAGGCTCGTTAAAAATATCACCATTTTTGTCACACACCGAGATCAATACGCTGTTGGCACCACCAAAATTGGTTTGATGTTTTAAATAGGTTTGCATGTACTCATGCTTAAGCGGCACGTTTTTTTCAAACGATG
>JABSOG010001335.1 GCA_013216025.1 Algicola sp.
AGCCTGGGCCAGCATTCACATGATGAACAGCGACTGGTATTGCCCGACTGCCAACCTGACCAACGTCGACCCCGAAATGGGCGAACTTGATTACATCATGGGTGAAGGGCGCAACATACAAAGCGAATACGTGATGACCAACAACTTCGCCTTTGGCGGCATCAATACCTCATTGATTTTTAAACGGTGGGCATAACCTATTATGACTCTAAAGAAAGTAGCGAACCTATTGAAACCTATCTTAACGATATTTGCCCTAACGCTGTTAAGCCAACCGGTTTTTGCCGATGACGCCTCAACTGAAGAAAGCAAAGCCCCCAAAAAAGGCAAGTGGACTTTTGGGGTTGGCGTATTTGGTGCCTCACTCCCCCACTACGCCGGTTCTGACCAATCGCAAACTATCGTGCTGCCTTTTCCATACGTTCGCTATAAAAGTGAAAAACTCTCAATAGACCGTACAGGTATCGTCCAAAAGCTGTGGGACAGTGAATCATTCTCACTGACCATATCGGGTCAGGGAGCCATCAAAGTCGACAGCAAAGACAACAAAGCCCGCGCCGGTATGACCGATTTAGGCTGGGTTGGTGCCGCAGGGCCCGCACTTAACTGGTACCCCAGCAAAGACAAATCATTGTTTGTTCAATTGACCACCCGCGCGGCATTTTCGTTTGACAAAGACATCGAAAACATCGGCTGGCAGGGCGAAACCTCGCTCAACTGGGCATCAAAAAGACAAGCTTTAGGCCCACAAAGCTCTTGGCAGTTCACCCTAAAAGCTCGGGTTAAATTTGCCAACAGCAAACACAACAACTACTTCTATGGCGTAGAAAACCAATACGTCACTGCAACGCGCAGCAGCTACGCCTCTGACAGCGGTTATGCAGGCACCGACTTGCTGGTAGGCATAAACTTTAATGGCGACGGTTACCGTGCTGGCATATTCGCCCGTTACAGCAATATCAGCGGTGCGACCTTTGAAGACAGCCCACTGGTGCGTAAAGAACACAATGGTTCAATAGGCTTCTCCTATGCTTGGTTGTTCTCGGGGAATTGATTAACTGCTAACAAATCACTTACAACCTTGGTACAGGCAAAGCCGTAACGATGTTAGAATTGGTCAAAGCGTTTGAAAAAATCAACAATGTCGCTATTTGAGTCGCCGCGAAGGTGATGTAGCCACATCATACGCCGACCCTAGCCGGGCCAATAAAGAGTTGGGCTGGCAGGCTGATGACTGTTAGAGCTGCTTGGAGTTGGTGGTTGGGACGGATTGGGGGTGATTGAGTAGGCCACCCCATATTTTTGCGGCTTCCTCTAGTAAAACAGGGCCACCTTACGGCATTCGATTTAATTGCCTTGATTAGCTTTGTTGCACACTAATTAATTTCTGTATAATAAACTACATCAGGGATGATTTTTTTAAGTTTATTAAAATAGTCTTCTCTTAATATCAAGTCACAACCTTCTAGCTTTGCAATATTCGAGTCCATTCCAACAAATGAAGAGTTAGGGGCTAATTAAGCACTGAAATATCCTTCATACTAAAGCCAAATCTTCATTCAACTCTTGCGCCAATGACATGATCTGTGCGCATTTTTCTGGCACTCGCATTTTGCCGTGCAATTTACTCAGCAAAAACTTTTGGTAATCCCAAACTAACCACAAGAGCAGCAAACTCCAGTTCAGTAAATGGGCCATAAACAAATTCATCATGTTCAGCAAATTTATGATCTTTAATTTTATCAATATAATAGTAAGAACATGGGTCATCAGGGCAAGCATATACAG
>JABSOG010001336.1 GCA_013216025.1 Algicola sp.
ATCTGCATTTCAACGGTTAATCAATCGTGATATCAATCTGCATTTCAACGGTTAATCAATCGTTATATCAACGGCTTGTCGAAACCCCGTATATATTTGGCCGTAGGCCAAAATCGCGAGCTGGAGCTCGCTCCTACAGCAACACCTACGGTGCCTCAATCACCGAAAAGTCATGCGTAACTTCAAGCCCTTTCGCCAACATCAACGCCACTGAACAATACTTGTCAGCAGACAAATTAACCGCACGCGCAACGTGTTTTTCAGAGACATTCACACCTGTTACATCAAAATGCAGGTGGATTTTGGTAAACACCTTTGGCACCGTATCGGCACGTTCGCCGGTGACTGTCACTTCACAATCGCTGACTTTCTGGCGGGCTTTTTTCAAGATAGAAACCACATCAACCGACGAACAGCAGCCTGCTGACATCAGTACCATTTCCATTGGAGACGGGGCGGCAGTGTTGTCGTCACCCGCATCAAATATAACATTATGGCCGGATTCACTGCGGCCCAAAAAGGTCATATTATCGACCCATTTTACGGTAGCTTTCATAGTTTTCTCTTGTTATTACGAAGGAGTTTGGGCGACTATTCTAAGTTAATGGTCGGCATTTGGCTATAATTGAAATGTGTCAAATTGCATGGGGTTAGTTTGTTCACAGTGCCAATGATTAGTCGAGTAATTCGATAATCGCACTATCAAACAGGTTTTTGATAAGACCGGCAAACTCGCCAATAAAGGCTTCTTGGTCGACAGTAACTGGACGCTCAAGCACACCTGAGAGAATTTCTTCGAGATCGTAAACAATGCCGTCGACTTCTCGGACGATGATACTACGATGATTGGGTTCAAGTTCTTGATGTTGCTGGCAAATATTCATTATATGATTAACAATATGCTCTTCAATCAGTTCCATCACCGTGCGGCCACAAGGAGAAGGCTGACCTTTTTGTTCAAACAACACCAAGTTATCGGTCAAATACTCAATTAAATGCTCGTAGCCTGCTTTATTGGTTACCACCGCGTACACCCTTTGGTCGGAAAAGAAAAATCATGGAATGACTCTTAATAATAGCCGTTTTAACAGAAATACAGGATTTAATCAACAGTTTACGACTGCGGGTCCTTTATTTTAGGCAATAATAAAGGACAACCCAATATGGGTTATCCTTTTCCTTTGGGACGGTTAAAGTGTAATAACCGTGCCCTTTGACCCTTCACCTTTGGCAACAGCTAAAAAGGCACCTTTGATTTGAGGTCCAACGATGGCGATGTTTTTCACCCCGTCTTTAAGCACCGAAATCGCTTCTTCAACTTTGGGGATCATGCCGCCTTGGATCACCCCTTCTTTAATCAACGCTTGAGCCTGGGAGGCGTTAACCTTGCTGATGCGGGTTTCGGGTTGACTCAAGTCGCGATATATCGCACCAACAGCCGTTGTCAGCAGTAATAAGTCGGCTTTTAATGCCTTGGCAATTTGCACAACCGTGGTATCGGCATTGATGTTATACACCCGGCCAGAATCCGCTTCGACGCCCAAAGTTGCGATGACTGGCACCACGCCTAAGTCAGTCAAGCCCATCAACAACTCGGCATTAACGCTAACTACATCACCTACCTCACCAAAATCGACAGGCTCAGCCGGGCCGCCAGAAACCACGGTGGGAGGACGTTTAACCGCGGTGATCATTTTGCCGGATGCGCCGTTACAACCAAACGCATTGATGCCTACGGCTTGTAAAGTCTGCGTCAAATCAACATTAACCTCGCCACAAATGGCC
>JABSOG010001337.1 GCA_013216025.1 Algicola sp.
GCGTGGGTGGTTAAACCACCAAACAGCCGAGTCACCGAAAAGTCGACGACATTAACCACATGGGCATTTTTTTCGGTGGCAACGGCAAGCTGTTCGGCTTTAACTTGATGCAAAGACACATTGTTATAAGGGTAAAGCGACTTTGGCAGCGAAAAAGCGGTGGGTAGGTAGTTAAGACTGCCCTGATCGAGTCGATACAGCTGGGGATCACGGTTTTTGATGGCAAATGCCCCGTGGCCCGGTAAATGCAGCGAATAAACAATTGAACTGCCCTGTGGTAAAGACGTTGTTTGAACGGTTTTAAGGGTCTTTTTATCGACTTTAAAGGTGTGCCTAGCAGTGATTAAAATTAAGTGGTTGTCGGAGCTGTTAAATACCGTTTGCACTTGAGTAGACTGGCCCAGCGGCGATTTGAGCGCCAACACTTCAACCGCTGCGATGTCTTGTTTTAACACCGATAACCCTGCAAGGGTACCCAACCAGATATTGCCTTCTCGGTCTTGCAGAATGTCACTGACATTGTTTGAACGCAAGGTTTCTTTATCGTCACTGTTGCCGTTGAATCGGTTGAAAAAGCTGGCATTATTATCACCCATACAAGCGCCGTTGCTGGCCGTGCCAAGCCATAATCGCTGCTGTGAATCTAACATCAGTTTATTAATATTTGTGGTACACATCACCATGTTGCGGTCTTGTTTGGGGTTAATAGTGTTGAATGTACCTGTGTTTCCTAAGGTGGTTGACAGGCCGTGCGCAGTGGCTATCCACAGCTTTTTGGCGTTGTCGATCATTAGGTCTTGAATTTTGTCGTTAACCAGCGAATCGGCTTGACCCGGTTGGTGGTTAAAGCGAGTGAATTTTGCGGTTTTTTGGTCGAAGTAAACCAGTCCGTTGGTGGTGCCCAACCACAAATGGTCGGCGTCTGGCGAGGCGATGGCGTTGATTTGGTTAGACAAAGCGTTATCGTTATCTGCGGGGGCGTCGATGTGTTCAAAACGATCGCTGCTTTTGTTGTAACGATGCAAGCCTTTGTCGGTGCCGACCCAAAGTGTGCCCGCGTCATCAATCAACATGGCTCTGACAGTTTGCGAAATCAAACCCAAATCGTTGCTCTCTTCGCCGTAACGGATATAGGTTTTGCTGTGAGGAGAATAATGAAAAACACCACGGTAATGGGTGGCTATCCAAATACTGTCATCGTCGGCCTGAGTGATGTCAAAAATCACCGCTGATGACAATGGACTGTTCAAATCACTGATCAGCGGGCTGATTCGTTGGCCGTCAAACAGAGAAACACCTTTGTTGGTGCCGATCCACAAAATGCCCTGATGATCTTCAAACAGACAGCGAATGGCATTGCCGCTTAAGCCGTCTTTAGTGGTGTAATGCTGTAATGCCAGGGTATTTGAAGCGGGCATAAAGGTGGCAGACTGCGCGGCGACCTGATTCGCAGTGGTGAAAAATGACAATATCAAAAACACAATTGGCCAAGGGCGCATCGGTTTGTTCTCCGTTATTTTTTGTTGTAACTAACATTATCAAGTGTAACAGACTTACCCGAATAAGACGGTTAATGAATCGCTGTCCGCTCGTCAATCGATTCGACATACACCGCCAGCTTGGCACGTTTAGCCTTGGTTTCGAGCGGGTCAGGTTGATTGGGTTTAAGTCCGGCTTGGCGATGGTTTTTATCCAACAACACGCAAGCAATCGTTTCGCAGGCCCCATTGTGATAATAGGGCGGTGAACTAAAGGCCCCCAAAATGTGCGGCGTATTGAAAC
>JABSOG010001338.1 GCA_013216025.1 Algicola sp.
AAACCGTTTGCACTGGCACACCCAAACTCGCCGCCAAGGCAATTAACCCAGCAGAACGCTCGCTAAAGGCAGTCACTTGTTGCAGCCCATAACCAGCCTCATCATCGCTGAGGTTGGTCATTACCGGCAGTTGTTGCGGTGGTGCGTCTGCCAGCATATCGACAAAGTAGGCACGGGCGGTGTCACTTTGCAGCGCGCGCTGTTCCAACGCGATATATTCACGGTAAATCGTTTCATCGACCAAGGGTTCAGGCTGTTCTCCAGCCAGTAGTTGTTGATACCGATTATACAAGGTGGTAGACAACGAGGCCCGACTCCAACCATCCAGTATCGAGTGATGGAAGCTGATTGCAAATGCAAAACTCTCATCAGTACGTCTAAAGATATTGACTTGGAATAACGGCCCCTGTGCCCAATCAAATTGATGACGCTGATGATTTTGCTGCCACGTCTGTACATAGTGTTGCTGGGCATCTTCATCCATCTGGCGAATATCTTCTACCACCAGCGGCAATGCCACCTCACGGTAGACCAACTGTAACGCCCTGTCGCCTGACAACCGGTAGCGGCTGCGTAAAATCGGATGGGCGGTGATGCAATCGGTTAACGCCTGAGCAAATAATGGCTGGTCCCATGGACAAACGATATGATCAGCGTTGATGTCGTGATAAACGCCGCTGAAATCGGCCAATTGGGTATGAAAGACCATGCCCGCCTGCAACGACGATAATGGATAAGCATCCTCGACAGTGCCATCGTCATTGCCCTCAAGAATGGTCGCGCGTTCGTCGTCGGTTAATAAACCAAACGCTAAGGTTTGCTCGGCAATGACCTGTGGATCCTGGGTGTCGTCAATATAAGTCGACAACTGCGCTATCGTTTGGTGAGTAAACAAATCTTTTATTGAAACGAAAACGTTTTCGCGCTTAAGCAAAGACACCACCCGAATCGATAAAATCGAATCGCCACCCAAACTGAAGAAATTGTCGTGAATTCCCACTTGCTCTTGTGACAACACCTGAGTCCAGACCTCAACCAATAACCGCTCTAAACGGGTCGTTGGTGCCACATAGTCTGTCACAGACGAAGGTTCACCTGCGGCTACAGGTAAAGCACTACGGTCAAGTTTTCCATTAATGGTCAGCGGCAGAGAATCCAGGCTGACATAGGCAGATGGCTGCATATATTCAGGTAACTGTTGTTGCAAATACAAGCGGCAGGCTTGTTCAAGCTCAGCGTCTGCTTCACCAACCAAATATGCCACTAACCGGGTGCTTTGGCCCGATTCAACCGCAAGCACTTCGGCCTGTTTGACCTGAGCCATTGACTGCAATTGCTGCTTGATCTCGCCCAGCTCGATGCGGTAACCGTTAATCTTCACCTGTTCGTCAGCCCGGCCGATAAATTCAAGTTGTCCGTCCAACTGGCTATCTAGGCACCAACGCACCAGATCGCCAGTCTTATAGACCCGTTGTCCGGCAAAGGATATAAATTGCTCGGCGGTTGGCCCACCAAGGTTTACATAACCCTGACTCACGCCCGGGCCACCAATGTACAATTCACCAATGCTGTTTGCTGGTTGCAATTGTCCACTTGCCCCCACCACATACAGCTGAGCATATCCAATCGGGTGACCAATCGGCACGTTAATCTGCTCACTCAACGCCGCCAGTTCTTCAACGGTATTAATGGTAAAGGTACTGGTACCTACGACGGTCTCGGTTGGGCCGTACTCATTGATAAAACAACTGTTTGGCAATAATTCGCCAAACAGTTG
>JABSOG010000133.1 GCA_013216025.1 Algicola sp.
AACCATGGATAGGCAACCGACCGACTGTTTTGACAGAGGTGTCGGATGAGTTATGGCGCACCGAATTTGATACCCGTGAGCGGTTAGAGTTATTGGCGATGAATTTGGTCAGTCAATATGTACTTGAAAACGGTGATATCGCCGAATTGACTAATAACCAACTGAATTTGCCCCGCACCAAAAACCAACTGAGATACGTTAAAGTCACGTTACTTAAGGTGCTCGAACAAAGTGTCGTGAACGAAACCGGCGCTTTGCTCGACGGGTTGGCAGGCAAATTTATCGAACCCGGTCCCAGTGGCGCGCCAACACGAGGCCGATTAGACACCTTACCTACTGGGCGCAATTTCTTTTCAGTTGATAACCGTGCCATTCCATCAAAAGCCGCTTGGGCCATTGGTCAGTTATCAGCCCAAGCGCTGATTGAACGACATTTGCAAGAACAGGGCGATTATCCCAGACAACTGGGTTTGTCGGTATGGGGCACGGCCACTATGCGCACCGGCGGCGATGATATTGCACAGGCTTTTGCTTTGATGGGGCTTAAACCCGTTTGGGCGGTGGGTTCTACCCGGGTGATCGATTTTGAAATCGTGCCTTGTATGTTACTGGGTCGGCCAAGGGTTGATGTTACTTTAAGGGTCTCTGGCTTTTTTCGCGATGCTTTTCCTAATGTGATGAAGCTCTATGATGCGGCCGTTTTGGCCATCGCCGAATTTGACGACCCCGGCGATGGTAACACCATTAAAAACAACATCGACAGTCGGGTAAAACAGCTGCGCGAACAAGGGTTAACTGAATTAGAGGCCAAACGTCAGGCCAGTTACCGGGTATTTGGCAGCAAACCCGGGGCTTATGGCGCGGGTTTGCAAGGCCTGATTGACGAGCGTTGTTGGCAAGACAAGTCTGATTTAGCCGAGGCTTATTTGAATTGGGGCGGTTATGCTTATGGCAGTTTGCCCCAAGACAGCGATGGCATCGAAGCCAAAGGGGCTTATCAAAACCGCTTAAGTCAGTTAGACACCGTGGTGCAAAATCAGGATAATCGCGAGCACGACTTGCTTGATTCTGATGATTATTATCAGTTTCAGGGCGGCATGACCAATGCGGTTAAGGTGTTTGGGGGCCAACAACCGGTGATTTATCACAATGACCATTCGAACCCGGCCAAACCGCAAATTCGCACCTTAAAAGAAGAGTTAAACCGGGTCATTCGTTCGCGGGTTTTAAACCCCAAATGGATAACCGCGATGCAGCAACTCGGTTATAAAGGCGCGTTTGAAATGGCGGCCAGTGTCGATTATTTGTTTGCCTACGATGCAACAACCGATTTGATTGATGACTATCAATATCAAAAGGTCAGCGATGCGCTGGTATTCGACCCAGTCAACCAAGACTTTATGCAACAACATAATCCACAGGCGCTAGAAGAAATGGCCGAGCGATTGCTAGAAGCCACCCAAAGGGGGTTGTGGCAAGAGCCCGGCGACTACGTTAACCAATTACAAGATTTGCTGCTGAGTATCGATGAGCAGTTGGAAGGGGCTGATTAAAATGACATTTTTTCCACTATTTCACAATATGACCAAACAAAGAGTGCTGATAGTTGGCGGCGGCAAAGTGGCTTTACGCAAAGCCAAGGCACTGGCCGATGCCGGGGCTGTGATTGATGTTGTTGCGCCGACGATTTTGCCCAGCTTACAAGACACTGTTGATTCAAGTGGCGGGCAATACAGTGCAAGAGAGTACACTGGCGAACTGTCGCAAGCTTTGGGTTCTTTGCAATATCAGTATGCCATTGCGGCCACCGATGTCAGGTCGGTGAATGTGGTTGTGGCCACAACAGCCAAGGCGCTGGGCATTTCGGTGAATGTTTGTGACGATTCAAAGGCGTGTGATTTTGTATTGGGTTCGACGATTGAACGCGGTCCGCTCACCATAGGTGTGTCAAACAGTGGTGCATCGCCGATTTTATCTCGGTTGCTCAAGCAGCAACTCGAAATGTTCATTCCTGATGCGTATGGCGAACTGTCTGAGTTTGTTGGGCAGCACCGCGAAAAGGTCACCAAAGCCATTCCTGAACAAGCGACACGGGTAGACTTTTGGCAACATATTTTACAAGGCTCGGTCGCCGAAGCGTTGTTTTCTGGCAAACCCAATGAAGCAGAAAAATTGATGGATGATGCGTTGGCCAACCCACAGGCGTTTAACCGCAAGGGCGAGGTTTATTTAATTGGCGCAGGCCCGGGCGACCCAGACTTGTTAACCATCAGAGCCTTTCGATTGCTGCAACAGGCCGACTTGGTGGTGCACGACCGCTTGGTGTCAAAAGAGGTGATGGCGTTGATAAAACCCGGCACTCAATTGTTGTATGTTGGCAAACAACGCAGCGACCACTCGGTGCCACAAAACGAAATTAATCAGCTATTGGTTGATCATGCCAAACAAGGCAAACGCGTGGCGCGGCTTAAAGGCGGTGACCCCTTTATTTTTGGCCGGGGCGGCGAAGAAATCGACACCTTGGTCGAGCAAAATATTCCTTTTCAAGTGGTGCCGGGCATCACTGCTGCCAATGGTTGTTCGGCGTACGCCGGTATTCCGTTGACCAGCAGAGGCATTGCCCAATCGGTGCAATTTGTCACCGGGCAACTCAAAGACGGCTCGATAGATTTAAATTGGTCAGAGTTGGTCGCACCCGATAAAACCTTGGTGTTTTATATGGGGCTCAGCACCTTAAGCGTGATTTGCCAATCGCTAATCGACAATGGCATGGACAAAACTATGCCGATAGCGCTGATTGAAAAAGGCACAACTCAATCGCAAAGGTTGTTCACTTCGACCCTTGAAAACATGCCGCAAAAAGTGGCCAACGAGTCTATTGAATCACCTTCGTTGATTATTGTAGGCAAGGTGGTCTCTTTGTCTGATAAGCTACAATGGTTTGGTTAAAGTCACTTTGTCGGTGGTTTTTTTGCGTATAGAAAACGTATTGTCAGCGGATTTCTCTTGATACGGTGATTTTTCGACCTTTTTAAAATCAATTTACCCCTTTTACACAATCAAATTACCCCTTTTACAATTTATAGTCTACATTTGAAAATGGTACGTAAGTACCATTAAATCGCTACATTAAATTTCGTTTGTGGGAATTAAAATAATAACTGAGGAATTAAAATTGAAAGAACGCAAAGATGTGCACAACCTACCCGAAAATGACAGATCATTAGAGCTATATGCAATAGGGGTTGCCGAAATGAAAACTCGGCCAGCAACGGATCCGACAAGTGGGTATTACCAGGCAGCAATGCATGGTTTTTTTCAGGATGACAATTTTTGGGCTGACGTAGGTGTTTTACCCTCTGACTCTCACATGGAATCATACTGGAACCAGTGCATACATGGAAGTTGGTTTTTTGCACCTTGGCATCGAATGTATATCGCCTGCTTTGAAAGTATTTTGGCAAATATCCTAGTTGATTTGGGTAAGATAGCCACAGAAGATGATTGGGCACTCCCGTTTTGGAATTACAGTGATACTGACAATTCTGCAGCACTGTTTATGCCCTCTGCGTTTCTCGAACCGGAAGATAAAAGCAACCCTCTGTGGATCAAAGAGCGTAATTCACCACCACTAATCGAAGATAATGTGAGCCTGGAGAAACTAAACATCATACCCTTTGTTAATGAAGATATGATAAGGAGAGGGTTTGGTGGTGCTATAGAAGAACCAAGCCAATTTGATACTGGCTATGGTGGATTGGAAGAACGGCCTCATGACTGGGTTCATGATGACATAGGTGGCGCGATGGCGAATCCCGTTACATCGGGGTTGGATCCTATTTTTTGGTTGCACCATTGTAATATTGATCGCTTGTGGCAAGAATGGCTGGACTTGGGAGAGGGTAGAAAAAATCCTGACGATAAAAGTTTTAATAACCAACGTTTCGTATTTTATACTTATACTGGTGTACAAGAGGAAATGATCGTTGAAAAAGTACTAGATACAACAGATGTGTTAACTGGTTATACCTATCAGGAATCTAATTCGCCGATCCCATCACGAACAACTCGTCGATTGACGCCAAGGAGTAGACCATTAGAACTTGTCGCTGCCAGCAATACAAAACAAGATTTAGGTAAAACCGCTAGAAATATTCAGTTGACAATACCAGCGAGTATCATTTCACGGCGACAAGATACATTAGCAGTACTTAACTCGATACCTGATACGGATACTGAGGCATATCTATATTTTGAGAATATTACGGGTAAGGGAGTTACCCCTATCTACAAGGTGTATGTCAACACACCAGATAGTGGTGCAGGAACTGAAGAATGCTGTGTGGGTAGACTATCATTATTCGGTTTAGATATTGCCTCAACGCCAAGCATACATCACAGTGGGTGTGGCCTGAGTCGGTCACTGGATATTAGTGAACTATTTGATTGTTTACGTACCCAGCCAGGGTGGAACCCGGCGCAGTTATCTGTGCGATTGGAACCAACTAGAGAAGTGCCGGCTGATACCGAAGTCAATATTGGACGTATTAGCCTGCATTGCTAGGAAATAATTATGAACAGATCAACATCATTAAATCTTTTCTGCCAGAGTATCGATTGGCAACAGTTACCTCGCTATTTGCTACGAACACCTGTTGGTAGACTTTGGACGACAAGTGGCTTGATATGGCTATGGCTATTAACAGATTCATTGCTACTACAAGATGCTCACCAGCACCATTTAGAAACAATGACAGCGATACAGAGTATTAGTACACAGGTTAAGCATTGGGTAATGATGTTGATTGCCATGATGTTCCCTTTGCTGGCCCTGCAAGTGAATCATATTGTATTTGCTATGCCGGGCTTCCGTCGTTTTCGTAGCATTTTAATCTATCTATTTGGCTATAGTTTGTTATGGCTATTATTTTTGGCTGCTGTGTTGGGGCTTCAAGCAATCGCAGCATCATTATCTATAGATACCAGCATATATCCACTCTTAGGGGTCGGGTGTTTTATATTAGTGACCATATTAATATGGTCGAAAAATCATCCTGTAATTATGGCTAGCTGTAGTGCGACAATGTCGTTGGGTATTATGGGCTGGCGGGCGGATATTGATTGCGTCAAGTATGGACTAAAAACAGCAAAGAATTGTATTCGTAGCTGTTGGTTACCAATGCTGGCATTAATTCTAACAAATCATGCTATTGGTTTAATGTTTTTGGTGACACTTGCTTTATGGTACGAACGTTACTTTCTGTCGCATATAAGTAAGCAAATGAGTATTATTTGGATGCTGCTGGCGTGTTTATCAGTAGTAATGATTTAAAAAGAGGATTGGGGTGCAATGTTAAAATCTTTACCACCACTAAATTGCATTGCACAACTAGACTGCGAACTAAACTTGGACGGTGGATCTAAATCAGTATTATTGCTTTTGGACGAAAACCCTTTAGTTGTGACGTCAGGCAACGTTTACCTATATTTTGAGGAGATTATTGGACATGGTATTGCACCTATATATGATATATATATCAATATTCCAAATGGTGACGTCGCAACAAAAAAATATTGGGTGGGAGGCTTATCCATGTATGGCCTCGAAGCCTGTTCGACGCCATCCAAACGAAGCAAGGGACTAAATCGTACGTTAGAGGTGGGGTGCAAATTAGAAGAATTGTACGCTACAGGAGATTGGCGAGAAAACGAATTGAAAATAACATTGCAGCCAACGCGTCCCTTACCCGACCATTGCGCTGTAGTTATTGGACGTGTCAGTTTATTTGTCGAGCAAGATAACACCATTCATTGAAGAACGAATACTGACAAGATCTAAAGTTTTATTCAGCCCTGCAATATCCGCAAAGGCCAGAGCAATGTAATGGTCTAGTGAAGCGAGCAGCGTATGTCCTGTCCACTCTTTGAGTTTCATTTTGAACTGATAAAGTTAAGAAGCTGATGGGCGACTATCTTGCATCAATAAATCTAGCTTTATTTGCGCTTGCTTGGGTTTTGCTAAATCGGTGATTTCAATCATTTCACATTCATCTCTGACCATTTCGGCAATGAGACTGGGATAATGGCGGCAGTCTTCGGGCCTGTCCAAGTATATGCTGCAGGTATATTTATTTGGCGCATCAGCATTTTTTTTCGGTTCCACTTCGAGAAAGGGGCATGTTTGTAGTGGTGCGCCAGATTCAGGGTCGAACCATATCTCGTTGTCTTTAACGAATTTGAAGATTTCGGGGTTAAACAGCTCCCACAAGTCAATTTCTTCTTTTGATGCCGACAGGTCGCCGCCACCGTATTTGATACAACATTTTCCGCATTGATTACAGTCTTTCATCTTTCGCCACTCTATTCGCCACTTAGTACGGTGTACACCGCGCTATTATTGTTAAAAAATGAGCCCAATGTCAAAGATGATGTAAACAATAAACACTTGTTGCTTGGCTTTGAAGGCAAGATTAGCTATAAACTTGCTAGCAACTAAAAAATCAAAAGGTAGCCTGATGTTAACAATAAAAGATCTCACCAAAACGTATGATAATGGTGTACATGCGCTTAAGGGCATTAACTTGTCTATTCCCAAGGGGATGTATGGCTTGTTGGGCCCCAATGGCGCAGGTAAATCTTCGCTAATGCGCACCATCGCCACATTGCAACAACCCGATAGTGGCACCATTGAATTTGACGGCATTGACGTATTGAGCAGCCCTCATGAACTGAGGATGCGTTTGGGTTATCTGCCACAAGACTTTGGTGTTTATCAGCGCATTAATGCCTACGACTTACTTGACCATTTGGCCATTCTCAAAGGGTTAGACAACAAAAAAGAACGTAAAGAAGCGGTGGATGGATTGCTCGCCCACACCAACCTTTACCAACACAAAGACAAAGCCGTGAGCGGATATTCGGGCGGAATGCGCCAACGTTTTGGTATCGCACAGGCTTTGCTCGGCGACCCGTCATTGATCATTGTTGACGAACCCACCGCCGGTCTTGACCCTGAAGAGCGTAACCGATTCCATAATTTATTGGTCAGTCTTGGCCAAGAAAAAGTGGTTATTTTGTCAACGCACATCGTCGATGATGTGGCTGAGTTATGTCCGAAAATGGCGGTTCTGGGAGCGGGACAAATTTTACTTGAAGGCAACCCGATTGAATTGACTGACAAACTCAATGGTCAAATTTGGCGCAAAACCATCGTCCTCGAACAATTGCCTGAAATCGAAAAGGAAATGGCGGTGATCTCCAAGCGTTTGTTTGCCGGAGAAACGATTGTGCATGTGCTGGCCGAAAATGCCCCAGCCGGTTTTGACGCCACCCCGGCCAATCTTGAAGACGTGTACTTTTCGACTATTCATCAATCGCGCAAAGCGGCGTAACAGGAGCGCATTATGTTTACTGGAATGTTTGCTAAAATGTTTGCCTTTGAATGGCGATATTATCTGCGTCAACCCTCATTTTATATCACCAGTTTGATTTTCTTTTTGTTGCCTTTTGGTTTTATGGCGTTCGAATCACCACCCCTTGCCGGGGGCGGTAATGTGTTGGCTAATGGTCCGTTTGCCATCACTCAAATGATATTGCGGTTTGGTATATTTGCGATGTTTTTGGTGGTCAACTTTGCTGCAGGCTCTGCCATTCGCAATGAAACCAGTGGTATGTCTGAAATACTCTATTCTAAACCCTTTAAACCCATGGGTTATCAGCTGGGGCATCTCATAGGGGCCTATTGCGTCACCCTGATGGTTTTTGCGATGGTGCCTTTGGGATTGTTTTTGGGCAGTTTGATGCCTTGGATTGATAGCCAGCGAATGGGACCTTACCACCTCAGTTATTATCTGTTGCCATTTATCTATTTTGCGGTGCCAGGTTTGTTTGTTTTGAGCTGTTTGTTTTATACGGCGGCCCTAAAGTTTCGTTCGATGATGTCGGCCTATTTGGTGGCTGTGGCTATGTTTATGGCGTATCGGGTATCTCGCACGGTCTTGTCAGGCCCTGAGTACCGTGAAATCGCCGCCTTGGCTGATCCTTTTGGTGTGTCGACTTTTGCTGAAGTGTCTCGTTACTGGACGGTGTTTGAAAAAAATCAGGCAATAATTGAATTTGCCGGCACCATCGGTGCCAACCGGATTTTGTGGCTGGTTATTGGCATTGCCATTTTGTTGATTTTTGGCGGCTTTCATCGCCGCTTGGAGTTGCCGAGCAAAAAAATCAAGAAACCCAAGAAAAATGCCAAAGCTGAGGTGTCAGCGCCAGTGGGCAATAACATTTCTTATCAGGGCAGTGGCAACAATAACTGGTCGCAATTTATCACCCGATTGCGCTTTGAAATGAAACAGGTATTACGCAGTGCGCCCTTTTACGTACTGATCACTATGTGTATTTTTGTGGTGATCATGCAGTTTATTAACCCCAATGGCATGTATGGCACACCTGATTGGCCGTTTACTCACAATATGGTGAATTTGGTGATCGGTGGTTTTAGTTTAGTGACCATTATCATTATCGCTTATTACAGTGCTGAGGTGGTCTGGCGTGAGCGAGGGGTCGGCATTGGCGATATCACTGACAGTATGCCTGTGGCCAATTTGACGTTTTGGTTGTCTAAGTTGCTGGCCGTGTGTTTGGTGGTCGTTGTCATGCATCTTATTGGGATGGTTGTGACGGTGACCTACCAGTTGATCAAAGGGCATGAAAATATTGAAATTGGCCAGTATCTGGTGAGTTTATTGTATTTCCAAGCATTGCCGATGTGTTTATCTGTGGTCGCTGCGTTTTTTATTCAGGTATTAAGTCCGAGTAAAAATATTGGCATGTTGTTTTTCGTTGGCTTTTTTACCATCAGTCAATTATTGGGCAGCATGGGTCTTGAACACAACATGTATAGTATTGGCGCTTCGCCCACGATGCTCTATTCAGATCTCAATGGATACGGTGTCTACTTGGCGTCTCATCACTGGTATATGCTCTATTGGGTGGCTTTGGCCGTGGCGATTAGCGTGGTTGGTTATGGTTTGTGGCATCGTGGACCGCAGCAAAGCCTCAAAGCCCGCGCACGCTTAATGCCTTATCATTTTGGTAAGACAGGCAAGTGGGTGTTGTCGGTGTCAATGGCTGTTTTTGTCTTGTCGGGCAGTTACATCGTTTACAATACTCGGGTGCTGAACGAATTTGTCTCAACTGACCAAGCCAATGATAACAGTGCTGATTATGAGAAAGAATACATCGCCTATCAACACGCGACTTTGCCGATGATCACCGATGTTAATGCCACCGTCGACATTTTTCCCGAGCAGCGCAAAATTGTCGCCAGTGCCAAAATCAAAGTGAGCAATACCTCAGACCAACCGATCGAAAAGTTCTTGGTCAATTCTCCTTCGTTTTCACCTCAATGGTCGGTTGAAATACAAGGCGGTAAAATCGGTGAACTCGATGAACGCTTTGATACCTCTTGGTTTACCTTTTCGCCCCCACTGCAACCTGGTGAGAGTCGCACTGGCGAGTTTACGGTTACGCGTAAACATGTCGGTTTTAAAGACCGGGGAGAAGATACCTCCTTGGTGGCCAACGGCACCTTTATCAACAACTTTGAGCTGTTCCCGAGTTTTGGCTTTAATGCTGGGGGCCGATTGACTGACCGCCGTGAGCGCAAAAATCGCGGCCTTGAGCCGATTCAAAGGGCCAACAAACTTGAAGACAAGCGTTTCTATAAGCAGAGCTTTTTTGGTGCGGGGGTGGGTCAAATAGCGTTTGAAGCGACCGTTTCAACAAGCAAAGATCAGTTTGCCATTGCCCCGGGTTACCTGCAAAAAGAATGGGTAGAGGGTGACAGGCGTTACTTCCATTACAAAATGGATGCGCCCATGGTTAATTTTTACTCGTTTTTATCCGCTCGGCTAGAAGTGCAAAAGCAAGTGCACAACGGGGTGAATGTTGAGGTGTATTACCACAAAACCCATGGTATGAATGTCGATATATTGATGCAGTCGGTGAAAGATTCTATTGATTACTTCAACGATGCGTTTGGCCCTTATCAGTATCGCCAAATGCGCATTATTGAGTTTCCGGGTTATCGCCGATTTGCCCAGAGTTTTGCCAATACGGTACCATTTTCTGAGTCCATCAGCTTTAGCGCAGATTTGCGTGATGCAACGAACATTGACCCTGTTTATTATATCACCGCCCATGAGATGGCTCACCAGTGGTGGGGGCATCAGGTGCGGGGGGCCGATGTGCAAGGCGCGGCGATTTTGAGCGAAACCTTGTCGCAATATAGTGCCTTAATGGTGATGCGAAAAAAATATGGTGCTGAAAAACTCCGACTATTCCTCAAGTACGAGCTCGACCGTTATTTGCGTGGCCGAACCCTCGAAAGACTCGAAGAAATGCCGATGTTGCGCTCTGAAAGCCAAGGTTAC
Source organism: Algicola sp. (assembly GCA_013216025.1). GTDB lineage: Bacteria > Pseudomonadota > Gammaproteobacteria > Enterobacterales > Alteromonadaceae > JABSOG01. Next base: position 10,431 of record JABSOG010000133.1, read on the forward strand.
ATTCATTATCGCAAGGGGTCAATCGTGATGATGGCGTTGTTAGACCGTTTAGGTGAGCAGCGAATAAACGCAGTGCTTAAAGGTTTTTTGACGCGCTATAAAAATTCAACCGACCCTTATCCAACCACACTGGATTTGGTCGGCGCATTTAAAGCGGGCGCCAATGAAAATGACCAGCAATTCATTGCCGACTTGTTTGAAACCATCACTTTGTACGACTTAAAAGCCGAGAAAATGGCCTCAGTGGCGACCGATGACGGTCAGTTTGAGGTAACCCTAACCGTGTTTGCCAAACGGTTCACCGCAGACGGGCAGGGTAAAGAAACCTCGGCTGTCATGAACGAGATGGTTGATATTGTGTTGTTTAAAAATGACCCCGAAGACTTTGCGGCCAAAGACAGTGTGATCTATTCGCAAAAACACCGCTTGGTTGAAGGCGAAAACGTGCTGATACTTAAGGTGGCTGAGGAGCCCAAATTTGGTGGCGTTGACCCGTTTATTAAGTTTATTGACCGGGATAGTGCTGATAATGTGGTGAAGCTGTAAGGTTTATCGTCATCTCGTTGACTGATGCAGGGCCACCGCAATGGTGAGCCCTGCTAATGCCGATAATACATTAGAAGGGCAGGCACCTTCTTTTATTCTCTCCTGTTGTCATAATCGTAGAAAACACCGCGTACTGCTTATATTTTGCCACTAAAATTGAACAGGAAATACGACTGTAACAATCACGATTCAGCAGATATAGAGTAAGGTGGCCCCTAATGAAAGAATATCCTAGTAAAAATGAAATTGAGAAAACGTTAAACGAGATAATTCCATTTAATCCGCAACTGGTCAGTAAAGAACTCAGCATATTTGATCAAATCGTTGCGAAAAGTCAGTCTGAAAAATCTCCTACCGCTCAAGACATATCCCGATTGGCGGATACTGCGGCACCACCGTCCACCTGGAGTATCGCGGATATATCAGACATTACAGTGAGCGCTGAAGAGAAAGCATCGGTTTCGAGCATTTTTGATATCAACGCCGATGCTGATGTGATGAATGTCATGACTGCCTACAACCCCATCAATGCCACCAAACAGGATGCCAAAGCACAAAGTGTGCTCGAAGGTCTTAACCCATATCCCAAATTGCAAGAAACTGAAGTCACGACCAACAATGATGATTTTGTTGAGTTATCAAAGACCTATGGTCAACCTGAAATTGTCCGCTTAAATGACGCCAAAACAGCCATAGATGTCTATACCACCCCCCAAAGTGGCAGTGAAAATTTTACCAAAAATACGCTGCCCACGCTGCCGGGGTTTCCTGCAGGCATTAAAGCCGCTTCAATATTGTCAGATTCAGCGATTGAACCGCAATATAATCAGGTTGCTGCAATCAATGGCCCGCAACACAACCGCTTAGCACCCGGTTCTGCTGCCATTTGCTCTGAGAAAATGGTGGCGACTGCCTACAATTATGCCAACGACAAAAAGGATAAAGATAAAGCGTCGAACAGCAAAAATGCGGATAAAAAAAGCAAACTTGAATATTGGCTGGATTATGCCGAAAAAGTGATGGCAGCCGGTGAGTGTTCAAATCAACTGGTCTTGCATTATCAGTCGTTTGCCACCGAATTGTTGTGTCCTGGGGTCTCAGAGCCCCAAGCGACTGAGGTGCAATGGCAAACTTTAAATATCATTGATGAGTTTTATAGCCAAAGTTATGATGGTTGGAGTCCGCTGAATCCTTTAAAAACTTACCATTTCAATAATGTGCCGCAAAAAGTGAATACCGTCGATAATAAACCGCTGGTGACAGTATCCGATTTACAATCCTATAGTGATGGCATGTCGAACCGGTTTATTTACGGCACATTAAAAGTTAATTTTTTCTACAATATCGGTTTTATGATCCGCATGGTCGAAGGCAAACCTGTGGTCAAATTCTTTGCGCCAAGTGAATCGGCCAATAGTTTTGAGCCCAAATATAACTATCTGTTTGAACTGATTGGAAAACTTTATCCTCAGGCCCAATGGGGCAGTGCAGATGCACAAGACATTATACAAGACAGTAAAATTCCGCCAGTCTTCGCTGATTCTGAAGTTTTTGACCAGACACTCAAGCCGTTTGGCCAGATTGATACTGACTGTGTCGGTTTTTATTACAAAAGTTTTGACCGTGAACACTTTGCCAGAGTTCACATCTACAATGTACCAAACGCAACAATGCTGATTTTTGTTGATCAGCTAGATAAAAGCGATATCCGCTTCTATGGCAAAGTCGACAAAGTTGCAACCATTGAAGTGAAAAGGGGAGAATCTGCTTTTGATGATCAAATACGCTATGCGCCGCCCCGATCTGGCAATAAACTGGCTTATTATATTTTGCCGAATCATGGCCTTTATTTGCGTGAAGCAATAAAAACCGATGACACTTACACGTTATCGCTGGTTAATGCGTGGCAAGGCGGAATCAATGCCATTCCTTGTCAGTTGACTTTGACCGACGATGGCGGCTACGACATTCAATACGAACAGAACGCCGCGCCAAACAAATCTTTTGTCAAGTCATATGATTCATTTGTGATGGTCGATGAAAAAGGGGATAAAAAGAATTACAAGGACCTGTGGTTTAATACTTTGGTCGAACAAGATACTTCCAGTCGGCGGTTATCCGACATCATCAGCAAGGGCGATGTTGAATATCATTACAGTACCAACCACCAGGGAATGTTGCGGGTCATTATTTCGATTTCGAACCATGAAAACGAAGGTGGCAATTTGATTATTGCCTGCAATGAAAAAGGCACCAGAGGAAGTTTGTCTCAGTACGAGACCCAAAATAGCGTGCACAGTCCAGAATTTTATCCTCCGATGCCGGTTGCCCATAATATTCAGAAAAAGAGCCTGTTGCCATGGGACCATTATTTGCAGGATACCGAAATTGTTTTCACCAATGACAAAGAGAAGTATATCGATAAAGACCGTAAAATCGTTTATGGCGAAGACGGTAAAAAACAAAAAAGTTATTTCCATGCCAGTTGTGACTCGATGGAAAATGGCTGGATGTTGTATGAATTGGAGCAACAGGTCACTGAGGCTGAAAAAGCCGCATCTGACAGCCGGCTTTATGGTTATGGTAAAAGGCATCAGGTAGAGCTTCAGGTCGTCAACCCTTATGGTATACCGTTGTCACTGCCTGAAGGGGCCTGTATTGAATACCGCCTGTCGAGTCAGGCCCGACTGATTGACCGCTCTAACCCGGCAGATCCAGTGTGTATTCATTCAAACAGAACCGTGAGTTATACCGCCAATATGGTGGGCAGCAGCAAGTCGGTATTTGAAATCAACCTGGGTCATGAAGACGACATTGTGGCCGGCACCTCGCTGTTTTACCGGATTGTCAGTAATGATGCTTTTGAGCAGGGTGATCAACAAGCACCGGTGATGCGGCTCAACACCAGTACGCCTTTGCAATCAGGTGAAAGCCTCACCACACAGTGGAAGTCTTTTAATATTTCGTACAAGTTATTGCAAAGAATGGACAGCGATCATTTTGATCAGGCGCAACCGGGCAACAGCAACAAAACCACCCCCGCCCAGCTTTTGCGCGAGAACGCCGATAAAGGCAAATACTCTGACGAAACGGCAAAACAACTCGCTGAGGGTTACAGTAAACTCTATCAGGTTTCAAAACCGCAAAACGGTGTTTATCTTC
>JABSOG010001339.1 GCA_013216025.1 Algicola sp.
CCCTTTGTCGACTGGTTTGGATATGGCTGGTAACTATTCAGATACTATTACAGTGACTGTTAGCTATAACTAGTTTTCATCCGAAATGCCCCCTTTGCGCAAGCGCTTTGGTAGGCATGTAGAGGATGACATTCGTAACCTATTGAAAATAGGCCTTGCGACTAACGCTGCATAGCGCCCATCCAGCCAATTGGCAGATAGAAACTGCGTTTCTTGATGGGCACTAACTAATTCATTCAATATTATAAAGTATCTCAAGCACTCCCTGCTGTTGTAATAGGTCCAAACTCCCTAAAGTTTGGGCCAATTGCGGCCAAATTAACGCCACTTTACCATCCACCCCAAATGCTTTACTCAACCTCAACAAAACATCATTCACCTGCGTTAAATCGGTATCTTCAGGACAAGCCAACAATGCGTATATTGCCGGGAATTCTTTATCGTCGTCTTCGCGAATCAAAATGTACTCATCACTGCTGCGCCGGGACAGGCTAACTTTTAGTTTACCCATTTCGTCTATTAATGTCTGCCAGTGGTCATCACCGGGATAAACGCCGTCTAGGGTGAAGAAAAAATGTGAGGTAGTGGCGAGGGTTTTTACCAACTTAAAGACGTTATCGTAATGACCTTCGCTGTCGCAGGCATAACCTTCGTCGTCTTCTTGGTCAAGCTGGTTTAATGGGCTTGGATCAAACACCAAATCATCTGCAAAATACTGGCGCTCGGCGGGTTCACACATTTCCATGATGGTCGCCGACACCGGGCCGGTGCGTTCGGCGGCCAGTACCCACTGCAGCCCTTCTTGGTCGGTTAATTGAATGCGAATGGGGGGCCATTCTACGGTTACCGGCCTTTCTATTCGCCCATCGCCATCCTCTATATCTAATTCGAGAAACTGACACGACTCGCGGACGATATCCCATCGACCAATAATAGTGGCTGGCACCATGCGGTCCCAGTGCAATTCGGACGTATCGTCTTCGCACAAGTCAATCAGTTGGGTCACGTAATCGATGGTTAGTGGGTATTGTTCATCAGCCATCGCAAGTTCAGCGGCCAACTGCAATACGTTATTGTCGGTTGGGTTGTGGTTGAGAAATTTTTGTAGATATTGAAGTGCCAACGCCTGATTGTCACTTCTGTATCTGTAAGCCTGTAACCAAAAAACCATTATCGCTGACTCAATTGGCAGTTGATCAATACTGAGCGAGCCAAAATAATTGTCGAAAGATTCTGTGTCATTGCCCTGCAACAAAGCATAGCCGTAACTTTTCAGCAGGTCTTCACTTGGGGTGTTGTTTTCAAGGTATTCTTCGGTCATCTTGCGGGCTTCTTGGGTATATCCGTTGTCGCTTAGGCTATCAACAAAACCAATTAGGCAGTCTTCGTTTTGCGGTTGATGATGATATAGCTCGGCCAAAACAGTCAAAGTTAAATCTTCGCTGGTCAATTGGGCCTTATCCTGCTGGTCGTATACTTCAATAGCGGCTTTGAGGCGTTGGTGCAAGTCGGCCAAATCTGCGCTGGCACCGAGGTCTTTTTGCAGTTGGGGCAATTGGGTTGTTATTCGTTTGTGACAAGCCTCTACGGTATATAAATCCATTCTGGCCAGCGCCAAACTGGCTTGCCAATGGGTGATTTCAATGGTGTCTCGAATGCCGCCATTTTCTATCAGCTTGGCTGCAATGATATTGAAACAGCGGTTGAGCTCGCTGGTGTTTTGCTCGGCGAACTGGCTGGCGACAATATGTTGATATTCACACCAAGCAGCAAAG
>JABSOG010001340.1 GCA_013216025.1 Algicola sp.
AGGCTTCGATCACTGGCTTCAAGGTTAATTCGAGCAAGGATGAAACACCACGTCCGTGGGAGGCCGCTATTGGGTAGATTTCACCCAAAGAAATTTGATAAAACTCGGCTATGGCGGTATCGGCATCAAGGCCGTCGATTTTGTTGCCCACCAAGACCACGCTTTTGTTTTGTTTGCGCAGGTGGTTGGCAATGGCTTGGTCGGCAACGGTCAGGCCTTCGCGTACATCGACCAAAAACATCACCACATCGGCCTCTTCGATGGCCAGCAAAGATTGTTCGGCCATGCCAACTTCGATGCCAGTTTCAGAGCCGTTAATACCACCAGTATCAACCACGATAAAGTCATACTCCTCGTAGCTGGCCCGGCCATATTTGCGATCACGGGTCAAACCCGGAAAATCAGCAACCAGCGCATCCCGAGTTCGGGTTAAACGATTAAATAGGGTTGATTTGCCAACATTTGGACGACCAACCAGAGCAACTACGGGTAACATGCATGACCTCTACAAAAGAAAAAATCCGCCACAAAAGGGCGGAGGGTATTACGTTCAGTCCGAGGCGACAAAGCCATTGGACTTTTAAAAAACTACGGTGTTTGAATGACAGTCAATTCACCGTCACGGGTCAACACAATAATCTCATTGTCTTTGCCCACGGCACGGACATAAAATCCGGTATCATCCAGTTCAAGACGCGAAATCAGTTCGCCGGTGTCTTTAGACAACCAGTGCACAAAGCCGAAATTGTCGCCAACAACTACGTAGTCGCCACTGGCATAAGCGCCTGTCACGCCACGTCTTTCGAGCGTGTTCTGCTGCCACAATAATGTGCCATCACGGCTATCAACGGCATACACATGACCCGACACATCGGTCAGGTACAGCATAAAACCATCTTTGGACATATTTTGATAGGCGGAATATTCTTTTTTCCACTGAATTTGGCCATTTTGCATATCAACAGCGATAAGATTACCGTTATAAGCCAAAGAGAAAATGGTGTCGCCAGACAGTACCGGTTGGGTGTCAACATCAACCAAGCGTTCGAGTTCGCTGGCACCAACGGCGGTGGCCACCGACTGCTGCCAAGCTTCAAGACCTGATTCGGCTATCACAACGTTAAGTTTGCCGTTAGCACTGCCAAAGATCACACCGCCGTTTTCGACCACTGGGGCACTAATGCCGCGCAGCGTCAAAGGAGGCACTTCTTGCTCATATTCCCAGCGCTGTTCACCGCTGTCAGGATGCAGTGCCACAAGGAAACCCGCACCAGTATTGACAATAATCAGCCCTTCACCAGCGCCTGGTGGCGAAATGACTTCGCCTTTTACGCTCTGACGCCATAAAACCTCACCCGTGGTGATATCCATCGCCACTACTTCGCCGTGCTCTGTGCCCAAATACAATTTACCGTAAGCGATGGTCAGGCCTCCGGCGATTTTTTGTGACGGTTTGTCAGCAAAAAAACCATCGGCTTCATCACGCAAGTCTACCGACCAAATGTCTTTGCCCGAGTTAAAATCTAGCGCCGACACGATTCCTTCACGACTGGCGGCATACACCACACCTTCGTACAACTTAGGCACTAAGCGCGAAAAGTGATGGTCAACGCCATCGCCGATCTGTTCTTGCCATTTGATTTTTGGGGTGAACTGCAGCTGAATTTCAGCCAGTTCGGGGATCGCTTCAGGGTCGTCGTCACCGTCAAAAGTTGAACAGCCGCTTAGACCAATGGTTAACACTGTCAGCAATGAAAGCTTGGTTAATATTC
>JABSOG010001341.1 GCA_013216025.1 Algicola sp.
AAATCAATATGAACAGCAAATGGCTGAATTGAAAAAGGTAGCTTAACTGGGTTGTCACAAATCAGTTGACCACGTCAGTTCGGGGTGTGCTTGAAAATGCTTATGAGCAGTTGCTGGGGCAGGGTTCGTAAAGGAAGGCGTATTTTGAAAAACTGCGTGGGCGCACATAAATGTGCGCTCTACGGGAATAAATCGACATTTTTGAGAATTTGTTGATACCCATATGTCGTTGATAGTAAGATCACAATTTAGTGCACTATTTGTTAGAAATAATTGCACCAAGCGCTATAATCCGAACATGAAAAAGAGATAGATATCGCTATCAAAAATTGTGATTTAATTGAGGTAATATAATGAGAGAATCAATTTCAGAATCTATCATCAGCACCGTTAGTGATTTAAACAAAAGCGGTTTGGTAGACGAAGTGACAATGAAAAACATTCAAAGCCTGTGTTTGCCAGAAATACAAGAATACCCGCCTCAAAGGATTGCAGCCCTGAGAAAAAAAATTAAACTAAGTCAGGCAGCGCTTGCAAGCATTTTTAATATCAGTCTGTCTACAGTACAAAAATGGGAAAGTGGAAGCAAAAAACCTACTGGTGCATCAAAAAAGTTACTCGATCTCGTTGAGAGAAAAGGCATCGAAGCGCTGATATGAAACACAAAAAAGGCTGCACCTAGGCAGCCTTAATCTGAACGGCCCGGTTATTCTATCGTCAGCCTATAATCGCCGCTGCCATTATAGCTAGATATCTTAAAGTAGTAAAAACCTGCGGGTGCCGAACCACTGATACGTTCATTGGACGAATATGAAGCAGAACTGTCTACCTCAACCCAGTCGTTATCCCACATGTGTAAACTCAAGTCAAAATCAGCATTTTGTGGGCCAACCAGAGTCCCGGTCAGTTGACCGCCTGACCACTCAAAGTAATCGCCATTAGGCTGAATCGCGTAGGCGTTGGTGCCTGACAGGTAGCCGTAGAACGTTTGCCCCGAGTTACCATATAAGGCTGCGGTTGCCGCGATGTCGCCTTGAGACAACCCGTTGCTATGACCCAGGTTCTCTGGAATGACATTTGGGTTTAGGGGCCACAGTGTTGCGCCACCATTAATGCTGAATCCGTGAGTCGGATAATGCATGATAGATTGATAGTCATAAGTGCCATGGTTGGTGTTGTAATTGGTGTCTAAGGTGTAGAAATTGTACGCCATATTTGGATCCATATTATCCCAAAGGATCTGAACATAGCTGTCTCTGTCTGTACGGGTGTGTTCGTGAGAAAACCCCAACGCATGACCAAATTCATGAATGGCACCATGAATACCACAACCTTCGGCCAAGTTTAGAGTTTGTGCACCGCCTTGCATACCAAGCGCAGATGAGCAGCTGTTTGCGCCCTGTACCACCACATAGTTAGTTTGGTTGGTTCGTGGCACTAATTTAACGTTGGTATTGTTGTTCCAGTGATTAATGCCATAATTCAAATCTTGCTTGGCCTGTGGCCCCAAATTATTCGCTATAACGTAAGGTACAACGCCGCCAGGCCACTTGTTACCGGTGCTGGGATAAATAATGGCCGCACTGGCACCGAATGTTTGGTCCTGCACAGCTTGTTTAACCTCGCTTTTTCCACCAACACGCAATCCATGCTTTTTAAGTGCGGCGGTGTCACCCAAAATGATGTCACCTACATAAGCGATGCCATCGACGTCGACCGCTTTGATGACTTCTCCTTGAGAGGTAATAACGTCGATCATTTCGCGTCCGGC
>JABSOG010001342.1 GCA_013216025.1 Algicola sp.
GTTCAGGGGCGACAATTTGGGCGGCACGTACAGCGTATTGCTTAACCCCTATCGTGCCTATGCCGATGCTGGTTTGATTGTTCATTACAGCCGGGTTACCCCAGACAGCAATGCAGCCAACGACGCGCCAACTGCCAGATCAGGCAAGGCGTACAGTGGCATGCAAGACAGTGCCATTATGTTTAGCAGTGACGGTTCAACCGATGCCGATGGCACTATCGACAGCTACAGTTGGGATTTTGGCGATGGTAACAGCAGTACAGACGCCAATCCAGAACACAGCTACGCTTCATATGGCAAGTATAACGCCACATTAACAGTCACTGACAATGACGGCGCAACACACACCAGCCAAAGCCCGGTTTTAATCGGCAGACCCACAGGTTACTGTGCAGCCAGTGGCAACAACAAGTATGAACACATTCAAAATGTGGTCCTTGGCAACCTCAATAACACGTCCAATGCAGCACAAACCGACGGTTATCAAGACTTTACCGGCTTGACAGCCAATTTGGTTGAAGGGATAAACAGTTTGACCGTCATGGGAGCCGGTCCGCTGAGTGCGTCGGTTGTTGAATATTGGACCGTATGGATTGACTTCAATGGTGACGACGATTTCGAAGATGAAGGTGAAATGGTGGCCAACTTCTTTGCCCAAGGCGAAACGACCCAAAGCATCACGGTACCGGCTGATCTAAAAGGCCAAACCACCACAATGCGCATCGCCATGAAATATGAAGAAAATACGCTGGCAGCCTGTGGCAACCTCGGTTTCGGTGAATATGAAGACTACACGATCCACATCAACACTGATCCGGTCGCCAAATCAAATGGCAATTATGCTGGCACGGTTGGACAAGCAGTAAGTTTCTCCAGCGCAGGTTCAACTGATGAAGATGGTGACATTGCAACCTACCACTGGGATTTCGGCAATGGTGACATCAGTTCACAAGCCAACCCCGCTTACACCTATACACTGAGCGGTACTTTCACGGTAATGCTCACAGTAACCGACAGTAATGGCGTTGCCTCAACTGACAGCACCTCTGTCAGTATATCGGCCAGCAAACCCGCCAAAGCCCCAGCCGGTGGCGGCAGTTTAGGTTTTGTCAGCGCCTTGATGATGTTGCTTGTTGCCGGTTTGAGAAGAAATAACAAAGCCCAATAAGTCGCCCTTGCCAAACTCAAACCGAACGGAATATGGAAGTACGGTTCGGTTTTTTTGATTAGAGCCTCGTTAACAATTCATCTAAATGCCCACTGCGATTAGTATCCATCCGACAAATTCCCTCAGCCAAACCAGGCGCTATTCAACAACATTTTCACCACCATTTCCAGCCATCACCAGCTGGGGTCAATGCTCTTGAATTTGTCGAACAAAAATTTTTTTCGACAAACTCAAGTGCTTTGACCCCCTTGCTAGCCTCCGTACCACCGGCCCACAACTAAGCCTCACCATATCATCACCAGCCGAGGATAGACCAACAAGGCATTGCAGAAGCTGGTGGAACGGAGGCTCCGCAAGGGGGTCAGAGCAAAAATAAGTGCAGGGACAGGCAAGCTGTCCACAGAACTTTTTTTGCACTTACCCCAGCTGGTGGTATTCGTTCCAACCTTTCGCAACACCATCCATGTGCAAAAAAAACCCGCAGACCAAATAAATGGGCTGCGGGGCTGTTGTAACCGGACTTGCTTGTTTCAGGTAGTGCTCAACTTTTATCAGCAGCGTCCTGCCAGGTGTGCCGGGTCAACCAAATAGGGAAAATACATG
>JABSOG010001343.1 GCA_013216025.1 Algicola sp.
GTATCTCCATAGGTTCTCAGTTGCTGTGCTAGAAGGCTCATGTTTTGGTTTGTTGCTGTGTTGCTTAACTGTAAAAATAAAATAACAATTATAAGAAATATATGTTATACAAGGTATACATGAATGTGGTAATAACTAGTAGTAAATGTATGTCAATCATGACCAAACTCGAATATGACCTAAAATTAACCATGATCAATGGCATAAATCTGCGCCGTTTCTCGCCAGTAGGCCAGCTCTACCGCCACGCTGCCGCAACCGGCACCGATATCCCAAATGACATCGTTGTTCGACGGCTGCATTAAAGACAGTATCGACAAACGCACTTCCCTTTTGGTGATCATGCCTTTACCCGGCGCACTGCCGGTGATGAAAGAGGCATCTTCAATGCCCGGAAATTCAGGTAATACGCCGCCTCGCCCTTTAGTTTGTATCACAGTGACGTGTAACGGGTCGAAGCTCAAATCAGTGTTTTTTATCAGTGCCAAGGGGCTAAATTGTCGAATACATTGCTGCGGATAACCCAACATTTCGCAAACCCACAAGGTCGACTCGGCAAAACCGGCGTCAATGCAGGCTTGTGCCAATATTGCCGGTTGACTGTGTTTGTCTGTCAGCACTACCAACTGTTGCGCCTTGCACAATTTACTGCGAATTTTCTCTACCGGTCGGCCATGTAAACTCAGCACTTCAACATCTTGCAAAGCAATACCCAGCGCATGACAAGCCGCTTGCACGCTAGACACCGCCGGGTAAAAATCTAATCTGTCGATACCAAACTGGCGAACCAGCCAGCGGCCAATGCCGTAATGTAAGGGGTCGCCCGAGGCTAACACCGTGATGGTTTTGTCTTGATGTTGTTCAAGCCAGTTTTTTAGTTCAGACAGTGACGGCAGCGTGATCAACTGCTGATGCGGTTGTAGCCAATCGTCGACAACCGCCAATTGACGGTCAGCGCCGATAACAATCTCGCTTTGCTCAAATGCCTGTTGCGCTTGGGTGTTAAATTGCGCTTTATCTGAAACGCCTAGGCCAATCACGCTAATCTGTTTCATCAGTACATTTCACCGTGATGACATCTTAACAACGCATTTAATGAGGCACAGGTCACTGCACTGCCGCCCTGTCTGCCTAATAAGGTGATGCATTCGATGCCCAGTTGCTGGTGTTGTTCCCAGAGGGCTTGTTTTGATTCGGCGGCACCAACAAACCCGACTGGCATACCAATGATCAACGCGGGTTTGTCTGCACCTTTATTGATCATTTCGAGCAATCGAAACAGCGCGGTTGGCGCATTGCCAATCAATACTATGCTTTCTTTTAGATGTGGTTGCCAAAACTCAAGGGCCGCCATGCTGCGAGTTTCACCCAAGGTTTTGGCCAGTTTAGGCACTCTGGGGTCGTTGAGATAACACAAAGGCGGTTGATTAAGCATACGTTTGGTAATGCCTTGGCGAACCATTTCGACGTCACACAAAATCGGCCTATTTTGCTCAATGGCCAACAAACCTTGAACGCAGGCGTTTTCGCTAAATCGTACCTGCGCGGCAATCTCGGGCATCCCCACACTATGCACAATGCGCATCGACACCTGTTGTTGCTCGGGGCTTAAACCATCGAGGCTGGTGAGCTCGCGAATTTGGCGAAAGCTTTGGGCCTCAATCGTCTGAGGATTTAATTCGTAATTATATGGTTGCATCAAGCTAATTGTTCCAATACAAACCGCTCGCAGGCGGTTAGGTCGTTAAAAGTGTGTGTTGCCTTGGCAG
>JABSOG010001344.1 GCA_013216025.1 Algicola sp.
CAGTTTACGCAGTTCTTCTTCGGCGGCTTTGCGTTCGGTGACATCCGAAAAAACCGCCACGTAGTTGATGGAATCACCCGTTTCATCTTTAATGATATCGATGGACAACTCGACCTGATAAAGCTCGCCATCGGCTCGCTTGTCTTCTATTTCGCCAAACCATTTACCCACTGTTGACGCATTGACTTTAATGGTATCAACAAAGCTGGCGGGGTATTGACTGAGCGTTAGCGGTTGTCCGATAACATCATCGCGTGCTCTGCCGGTAACTCGGGTATACGAAGGGTTGGTGTCGATGATGTTGAAATCTACATCAAATATAACCACCGCATCAGAGATGTTTTCCATGCAGCGGGCAAACAAAAACAAGCGGTCTTCGGCTTTTTTCAATTCGTGGATATCTTTGACTGTGCCGGTCATTCTTGAGGGTTTGTTGTCGTTGTCGGTGTCGACAATCTTGCCCCGGTCGAGCACCCAAACCCAGCCATTTTCGCTGCTTTGTATCCGGTAGGTGGCCTCAAAATGCTCGACTACACCATCAAAGTGATCTTGTAATAATTGGGTGACCCGCTTGAGATCGCTCGGGTGAATGGCTTCTTTATTGGGAGGAAAGCAATCGTTGGCATAACTTGGTAGACCATGACCATCAATTCCATTGGCTCGATGTAATAGCCCTTTGTTGATGTCCCAGTCCCAAATTTCATCGCCACTGCCCCACAGCGACAGTCTTAGCCGCTCTTCGCTGGTTTTGAGTTTGGATTGGGATTGACGCAACCTTACCATGACCACAAGGGCCACACTTAGCAACAAGGTGGTGCCAAGCAACCAGAGTGTATAAGCATTTAGGTCAGGTAGAAACACGGGACAACATGAGTTAATCACAAGATAGCTTCTTTATATAACAAAGCCGATCCCATTGTCAAAACTATTGTCGAGGCTTGAAGGCAGAACATCAATCTGGCCGAAGATTATTGCGTACAATACCCCAAGTTTTAGCTATTTAACGGTTCTAGCTTGTCGGCCAGCTGTTCAACTTTAATGACTTTGATTGGTGCTTCAATGGGGCTGTCACTGCTGGTCATTACGATGAGTTTGGCATCTGTGTATTGCAGTAAAGTCATTTTGGCGAACTTGTATAGGTCATTGGGGGTCAATGACATGATCTGCTCGGCGACCAAATCCCGTTCGCTAAACAGCGGATCTTTGTTGCCGATGCTGAACCAGAAGCGCTGACTGCGCACACGAAGATTACTATCTTTTTCAATCACTTGAGTGATTAAGCCTTGCTGTATTTTTTGCCATTGCTGGGGGCTTATTTCAATCAGATCCTGAACAAAATTACGCAAAAAGAGGCTGATTTCGTGGTATAAAGCAGGGCTTTCGTTATTAGGTGATTGAATATATAAGGCGAGACCTGGAAATCTGTTTAATGGTACATAACCGGTGCCAACCAAATAACCGAGTTGTTTTTGGGTTCTCAGTTCATTAAAAAACTCAGGGCCGATAACGTGATTCAATAGAATAAACAAGGCGGTAATTTTGGGCGCTTTGCTGTTGGCCTGATAATACATCACGATGGCATTATCATAATGTTGTAGCGGTTTTTCGACGGCCAAGTTGTGATGGCCTTGCAACGACAATATGGGTCTGACTGTTTCAGTATGGGGCTCGGCCTTGGAAAAGATGATTTCTTTGACTCGGGCCGTTAACTTAAGTGCTTGAGCCTTGGTCCAGTTGCCATAGGCAAAGGCATCGACGTGAACTTG
>JABSOG010001345.1 GCA_013216025.1 Algicola sp.
TTCTTTTTCTATCTACTTTTATATTGTCACCTAGCCTGTTACATGGTGTTTGCCTTATTGCGCATTCGCCAGCACAACCGCTTGGCTGAACAAAACCTATCGGCGATTGAAAATGTCAGTTTAGAGTGGTTAACGTTATTGGTTTATGGATTTGCCGCCATTTGGGCTGTTGACTCAATGCAAACGCTCTCGGCATTGCTTAAATTCAGGTTATTTAACCATTACAGTCAAATCGTGTCGGTATTGCTCAGCATTTACATCTTTGGCATCGGTTTAATTGCCTTGGCAAGGCCACAAATACATTTTCACCGTTTGGTGGTCAAACCCACGGCCAAATATCATCGCTCTACTTTAACGGGTAGCGCAGCCGACCAACTGGCCGAAAAAATAAAGTCTACGGTGCAAACGCAGCAACTCTATCTTGATAACGATTTGTCGCTTGGGGCATTGTCAGAGCATTTACAAATGAAACCGCATCATGTCTCGCAAGTGCTTAATGAAAAACTGAATATGACCTTTTATGACTTCATTAATTTCTCGCGGGTTAGCCGGGCGCAAGAAATGTTAAGCAGCGGTCAGTTTACCCAGTTGGCCATTATTGATATTGCTTATCAGGTCGGTTTTAATAACAAGGCCACCTTTAATGCCGCATTTAAGAAATATACCAAGCAAACACCGAGTCAATTTAAAAAAGCGGCTCTGGTTTAGTCTGTAGCGTAATCGTCACGAAGGTCAAAAGATGTTCAACACGGAGTGGAACATAGAGTCACGGTGTCCACGGAGACAAGATAAAGAAAAAGAAGGAAAGACATAAAAAAAGCACTTGGTAGGTTCCTTTGTCATTATTTTTGCCTTGTCTTTGTTTTTCCTCCGTGGACACCGTGCCTCTGTGTTCCCCTCCGTGTGGATCGCCCTTGATTTTTTTGGCACTTGAGTATGGCTCCACCTTGCTAGTGCATCCCCAGAATTGCCTAATAATCCACCAAATATCAACTTAATCAGTCAATTCTTATCGTCTTTTACGTTTCCAAGGCGTTTTTGTTTAGTTTTGTGGTCGGCTTATTGCCGTTACTTAACAAAAACCATGGGAATTATAGATGAACACTTTATCCATAATAAAAACATCAAGGCGGGCCTTGCAAAAGCGAAATCTTTTGTTAGCCAGCGTCTTGTTTATCCAATGCGCTTACGCAGACGAGACTAAAGACAAAAAAATACAACCCTTTGATATCGATACCACCAATGTGGGTTCGGTTGATTCAGCGCCATTTATCAATGGCTTTAACGAAGTCACCGGGCAGGTGAATGCGGCGTTGCCAAACGTTGGCATCGCGGGTTTTTCAATCAGCCCGAGTTATTCCATTCCAAGCTATCGCGAAAACAACGCCAGCCGGTTAGACAAAAACGGCGGTAACCTAGGCCTTTTGGGAGTCGGTTGGCACTTCGATTTTGGCCATTTGGTGGTCAAACCTCGCCGGGTTCAAGACAATTGTGGTTACTGGAAAGCCAATTCGTGGGAAGAAGTCCATTATGTCGATGGCAATGGTTCTTCGACACAATTTAGCCGAGAGTTATTTAATTATGACGCCGTTGGCAAGCCAGTTTATCCCGGAGACGCCAACATTCCATCGGTGGGTTATCACTCTATTCGCCGAGACCGGCATTTTACTGACCAATCAGGCAGGGTGCTCACCAGAGAATTACCAGAAGATTATTCGTGGGACAGAGCACCAACCTCACCCGGCTGCGCTGGCACCTCTGGCA
>JABSOG010001346.1 GCA_013216025.1 Algicola sp.
CAACAAATAAGCTATCAACAGCTCAACGAAAAAGCCAACCAATTGGCCCATTATCTGCGCGAGCAAGGGGTTAAACCGGGCGTGTTAGTCGGCCTGTGCATAAACCGTTCGGTTGAAATGGTGACAACTATTTTGGCCATTCTCAAAGCTGGTGGGGCATACGTGCCGATTGACCCAAATTACCCGCAAAGCCGGGTCGATTACATGGTGACAGACAGTGGTATAAAGCTGATTTTGACCGGCTTAGGCTTGAACGTAAATCCCTATCCAACCACTGATTTATCAAGGCTTGAATCGCAAAATCCAAAGAATTTGGCTTATGTGATTTATACCTCGGGTTCGACAGGTCAACCCAAAGGTGTATTGACTGAACACTGGGCGGTGACTGCCTTTGCCGCCAAAAATCAGTATATTGACATCGACCCCATTAATGCGGTGTTGGCGTTGTCGCCAGTGGTCTTCGACGGCAGTGTATTCGATCTATTTGTGCCGCTAACGCATGGCAAGACAACTGTGCTGGTGCCCACAGACGAGGTCACCAATAGCCGTTACTGGCAGCAACAAATTGACCAACATGGTGTCAATGCGGTCTTTATGACCACGGCGTTATTCAACCAATTGTGTACAGATGCCTTGCCTGTATTGCAGCAGTTCGAACAGGTGTTGTTTGGCGGTGAATTGGCTAACCCGCTGGCGGTGCAGCGGTTTATATCCAGCGCTAATAACACCAAATTAGTGCACGTTTATGGCCCAACCGAAACCACGGTTTATTCAACCAGCACCTTGATAGCCGAAGACTTGGTTGAACACATGCCCATCGGCAAACCCATCAACAACAAGACCCATTATGTGCTTAATGCCAGCTTGCAACTGACCCCGTTTGGTGCGGTTGGCGAGTTGTATATCGGCGGTGCTGGTTTGGCTAGGGGTTATTTAAATCAAGTTGAAATGACCGCTAAGCACTTTATATCTGACCCATTTGGCGAGCAAGCTGACGCCCGTTTATACAAAACAGGCGATTTGGTTAGATACCTGCCAGACGGCAATTTGGTGTTCATGGGCCGGGTTGATCATCAGGTGAAAATTCGCGGTTTACGTATTGAACTGGGTGAAATAGAGCATCAGTTATTGCAGTTGTCAGAAGTTAAATCTGCTGTCGTACTGGTTCGCGAAGATGAACAAGGCAACAAACAGCTGGTGGCTTATGTTGTCGCTGAAGGTGTCAAAGCAGTGTCATTGCGCGAGGCTTTACAGACAACTTTACCGCAATACATGGTGCCATCGTTCTTTGTAATGCTCGATGCGTTGCCGCTTAACGCTAATGGCAAAATTGACAAAAAAGCCTTGCCTGCACCAGATGAATCGCTGTTAGTGGGAGACTATATCGCGCCAACAACGCCGACCCAAGCCAAGCTGGTACAGATTTGGTCTGAGCTTTTGAACATTAAAGCAGACAAAATCAGTGCCAGTGCCAACTTCTTTGAGGCTGGTGGTCATTCATTACTGTCGGTGCGATTGGTGGGCGAGGTGCGCAGTCAGTTTACGGTTGAGTTGAGTATTCGCGATATCTTCGAGTCACCGAAATTGTCACAATTGGCGACCCGTATCGAGCAAAGTGATGGCCAGTTTAACCGACCAGAGCTTATTGCCATTGAGCGAACAAGTGCTCAGCTGCCAGCCTCTTTTGCCCAGCAACGATTGTGGTTTATCGACCAAATGGACGGTGGCA
>JABSOG010001347.1 GCA_013216025.1 Algicola sp.
TTTTGCTCCTTTTGCTTGGGTGAGGTCATTATCCCCGCTCAATTTGCAAAAGTTGAGCTATCCATTTGTAAGCTCACAACAGTTAATGGGTCTGATACCAATCATAACCACATTTTGTGCAGTTCGCTGTTCGGTGGGGGATTTTTTTGTTGTTTTAGGGTATTTTGGAGGGAGTTGTAAAGCGTTAAACGATCGACGTAGGGTGCGCCGTGCGCACCGATAAATTATGAACCAACATCAATCTTTCTCAAATAAACATCATATTTATTAATTGCATAGAATATTATCAACGAATAAGACAGGATGAAAAATTGGTGATTCACGGTGCGCACGGCGCACCCTACGGTGGAATAAAAGCCAGCCCGTATTGCCCATCTTTTAAGGCAACAAACCCACAATCGTCGCCGCATCGGCAGACGCATTAAACTGGATAATAAGATAAGTGCCGAGGATAAGGGCCAATACGGTTTTCCATGTCGAACCGTTTGATGACTGGCCTGTGCCTGCGTTGCGCCGGTCGGCTTGTTTTTGTTTTTCGAGTGCCATTTGCTTGCGCTTTTGTTTTTTCAACTGCTTTTGATAACTCATAATAGATTCCTTTGGCTGTTTTTTTTTATTATGATTTGATTCGAGCTTATCCCTAAATGGGCTGTAAAACTGTGAGCCAGTTCACAATCTTACATTTTGGTTTGGTCCTGTTACCATGGTAATTGTCTGATTTTGTGCCTCAAAGCTATTTATATGTGAATGCAAATGAGAATAAACATGAGTCGCCGCTTCGGCATTGGCGCTCATGGTGTTGGCGATAAAACCACAAAGAATGATAAACCCAACCAAACCTTTTGAACTCGAACCTTTGTTACTACCGTAAGCCGAACCAGACTTTAACTGTTGCTGCGCGTTGGCTAATTTCAATTGCTTGCGCTTTTGCTTTTTCAGTTGCTTTGAATAGTTCATGTTAGGCTCCTGGGTCGGTGGTTAAGGTTGTTGTCGTTGTCTTTGCTGTTATCGTCTTTGTTGTGTCTAGAGCTTAAGAATAGCTGTTGTGGCAAAGCAAAACTGTGAGGTAGTTCACGAAACAAAAAGGTAATGGCACGGAATGTGTGAGCGGGGTCACAAAGTTGAATAATTAGTTTTTAAATGTGCATTTTTAACTAAATAACCCCAGTTTTTTTACATAACTTGCTCAAATCGTCATATAGTTGTATTATTCGCCAACTCAAATCGGACAATTACATTAAGTGGAGAAAGCAACATGTCAGTAAAAACAGCCAAAAAATTCCAGCAAGATTATTTTGTATTCGTTGGCGATGGTGATTACTTCCCGTTAATTGGTGATGGTGATTACTTCCCTCTTTAAACGATAGTGTTTAAGTACTATTAAAAGGACCTTTACAGGTCCTTTCTGTTTTTAGTTGGTGGTGATCTGGAGATTGAACATGAACGACACAAAAGACAAGGCTGATAAAGATATTTGGCAACCCCAATGGCATTGGCCAATGGGTAACCGTTACGGTAAACGTCCTACACTGGCAAAACGCAACGAAGTACTCAAAGCGCTGACTTTCGAAGGCATCAGGGTTGAACCCATGACCACTTCATTGGGTGCCGAAATTTATGATATTGACCTCGAAAAACCGCTGAGTGAGCAAACTCGTCAATCGCTGGTATCGGCGTTGTCTAATTACCGGCTGATAGTCTTTCACGAACAAAACCTCAGCCCTGAGG
>JABSOG010001348.1 GCA_013216025.1 Algicola sp.
TGAACGAGCTGGGTTGCCACATCAGGCTCAGTGACCACCAGCGATTCAGTGGCGGCAACCGCTTCAACCACGATCGCATCACTAAAACCAGAATCGGCGGCTTGCAGTTTGGCAAGACTGCTGACATTTTCAAGGTAATTGGCTCTAGCGCCCGTATCGGCAGCGATGGGGATTGAAAACGAAAATGTTGAACCGACGCCAACTTGACTGTCAACGTCAATCGTACTGCCATGTAATTCAACCAATTTTTTGGTCACAGCCAAACCCAGTCCGGTCCCGCCATACTCTCTGGAAGTCGACGCATCGAATTGCTCAAACGATTGAAAAATCTGCTGATATTTATCTTTAGAGATACCAATACCGGTATCCGATATACTGACCAGAACGCTATCTGGGCGACCTTCGATTGCCTCTATGGAGAACTGGGGCTCAATGATCACTTTAATCTCGCCTTCGTGGGTAAACTTCACTGAATTGCCAATCAAATTCAGCAAAATTTGGTGCAGTCGATTTTCATCTGCCATAACCAAAGGTAAGTCTTGCGGGATGTCTTTGGTGATCACCACGGGTTTGTTGCCAATCAGGGCTTTGGCGATACTGACGACGATATTGCAAACGCTGTTGATATCGACGGCACAGAAATCCAGTTGCAAGTCGTGCTGTTTCATTTTCGAAAAATCGAGGATATCGTCAACCAGATTGGCCAGTCGTCGGCTGCTTTGGATGATCATACCGATATTTTCTGTCTGGATATCTGTAACACTGCCGCCCACACCATCTAGCAAAGATTCACTGATGCCGATAATGCCATGTAAGGGAGTGCGTAATTCATGGGAAGTATTGGCCAGAAAGTCATCCTTGAGCTTGTCCATTTGTGACAACGTTTCATTGAGTTGTTCTAATTCTTTATTTTTCCTTTGCATCGGGATGGCGATTTTTCTGACCACAAAAAATGAGGTGACTATGGTCAATACCACACCGACCAACATGATCACTATCATGAACCGTTGAATATTGTCCTGGATTTTTTGACCTGATTTTAGGCTCTGCTCAGATTGTTTGGTTTTGGAGATGACAATGTCTGAGATCAAGACAATCATCTGCTCATAATTTTGCTGCAAGTTATAGTGCAAATCCATGACCCGTTTGTAACCGTCAGTCGAGCGCTTGAAAATTAACTGCAATTCGGTCAATTGATGCAACTCAAGCTGTTGATTGAGCGTCGATATTTTGTTTTTTATTCTCGCCTCAAGTTCGGCCCGTTCGGTTGGATTAAAGGTCTTGAGTGATTTGAACACCAGTAACCGCAAGTCTTTGAGGTCATTCTCGACCTGTCTGAGCTGGTTTAACGGCAATAAATGATCTTGATACATGCCGCTAAACAACCCGGCCATATTGTTCACCTGATTGATACTGGTGATCCCTTGCGCCACAATCGCCAGGGTAAACGCACCAAACACGGCGATCAGCACCCGATGTATCCCGATGGAATCTATATTTATCATATTAACTGCTCATCCTGGTCGGTTTTACCCTTTGGATTCGTTCATTATTTGTCGTCATGCTTAGTTTGAGTATCGGGTGGCAAACTAAAAATCGGTTGAAAGTCTCGTGGCCCAAACAGAAATTCATAGGAATATTGGTCGATACTGGCCGATGTGATCATGGGACCAAAGGGCGCGGTACGAAAAGGCATATCAATACCCGGCTTTTCGCCATTTAACA
>JABSOG010000134.1 GCA_013216025.1 Algicola sp.
GTCGCGGTTCGACCACATGGATGTGGGAAGTTAGAGCAATGTCTGGAACTATTGCCGAGAACGGCGAAGCCGGAAGCCCGACACCACGTAAATGGCCAAAATCACGTTACTTGGATGATAAATCAATTGTCGGGCTTCGTCGCAAGCTCCTCTCGGCTTTAGCATCCTGCGTCGCCCTACCTCCTCCAATCCCTGGAGTCGAACCACGACCTACACCCAAATCGACTTTTGCGACAATCTCCAAGTAACCACAAAGTAACAACCACAAACGACACCAACAGTGACCAACAACAATATTGGTGATCAACCGCAACCATTGACCATTTTAACCAACGTCAAAATCTGCCACACTATGTAAACATCAACCATAACCATAACTTCAACAACCCATAGGATAAATTGCAGTGCCAAAACGCCAAGTGCTTCCCCTGACTCCCCTTGCCTTGATCAGCACCGCAATATTCATTGCTGCGTTGATGGTGCTAAACGCTTGGGTCACCTTCAACAACATGGGTCCACAGCAACAACCGTTTGGCTGGGCATTCGAAATCACCAATAACCTCATCATTTGGTTATTGTGGGCCGCCCTACTGCCGTTAATCTCGATTTTGTTCAAACGCATTGTTGACCTAGACAGACCTCAGGTCGTTCGACTGTTGATTGCACTGGCACTGAGTCTATTGATTGCCTGCATCCACCGTTATGGCACTGTGGTTATTTACATTGTGTTTACCAAACTAACGGCCGGTTTTTGGCTCAATGCCTTTGGTGAGCACTCCATCGCTTGGGTATTACGCGGCACCATTCCCAGCTGGATCCAATTGATTCTGATGCAAGTGATGATCATGGCTATCAACAATTACCGTGAAAAACAGCAACAGACATTAAAGCTCAGTAAACTTAACGAACAGCTTTCTGACGCCGAGTTAAATGCGCTCAAAATGCAGCTCCATCCCCATTTCTTTTTCAACACCCTCAACTCCATTTCGTCGTTGATGGACATCGACATCGACAAAGCTCAGCACGTTGTCGCCAAGCTCGGCCAACTGATGCGAACCATGTTAGACAGCGCCAAACGCCAGTTCATTCCATTAAAAACCGAAATTGATTACATCAATGATTATCTGGTGATCGAGGGCGCACGATTTAGTGACCGACTCGACGCCCATTTTGATATTAGCGAAGACAGCCTCAATGCGAAAATACCCAACCTGCTACTCCAACCGTTGGTAGAAAACTCCATTAAACACGGTATAGGTGGCACCTCAGATGAGGTTAAAATCACCATATCAAGCCGAGTAGAAAACCAACAACTGATTTTGGCCGTACAAGATAATGGTCGTGGCGTCAGCAATATCGACTACATTTTACAACATCCCGGCATCGGCATAAAAAGCCTGCAAACCCGGCTGCACCACCTGTACTGTGGCAACGCCAGTGTCAACATTGAATCGGCTTACCGGCAGGGTTTCAAGGTGATCATCACAATACCTTATCAAGTATGGGACTTATCTAATGGACATTAAGACACTGGTCGTTGACGATGAACCACTGGCAAGACAGCGGATCATCCACTGGCTCGGCCAATATCCCGAGATACGCGTAGTAGCGCAATGCAAAAATGGCCTTGAAGCGATAGAACAAATCGAAAACCGCCAGCCCGACTTGGTTTTTCTCGACATTCAAATGCCCGAATTAAACGGCTTTGAAGCCTTGCAACAAGTCAGCATCGACCCCATGCCGTTTATCATCTTTGTCACCGCTTTTGACCAGTATGCACTGGACGCATTTGAACATCACGCAGTAGATTACCTGCTCAAACCGCTAGATAAACAACGTTTTGGCAAAGCCATTGAAAAAGTGATATTGCAGTTTAAAGGGCGACTCAGCACCAGCTTTAACGACAAACTACGCAGCCTACTGGGCGATTACGAACAACAAGTGGCCCCGCACCGAGAAACGTTTGTGATCAAAGAAAAGGGCCAGATAAAAGTCATTCAGTCAGACGACATCTTTTGGTTAGAATCCGAAGGTAATTACGTTTCGCTCAAATTGCAGGACAGTCACTATTTATATCGGGCCTGCATGAACACTTTAGAAAGCAAACTAACACCCCTGCAATATTTAAGGGTGCACCGCAGCATCATGGTCAATTGTCTGCACTTAGAAAAAGTGCATTATCAAAATAACGATACCTACAAGTTTGTGTTAAACAACGGCGATTCGTTTATCTCGGGGCGTTCGTATAAAAGCGGTATTCAGGACTTCTTGAAACATGCGACTTATATTAAGCAGTTTTAGGTCAAGAGATTAAGCAGTTTAGGTCAAAGGGCAATGGCCAACGTTCTGGCATAATCAAATACCACCAGATAGACCACAACGGCAACCGAGCAGCAAGCCAACCAGCGGCCCATTGATTTCATGTGATGGTGAATAATAGTCTTCATCTACATACTCAGTT
Source organism: Algicola sp. (assembly GCA_013216025.1). GTDB lineage: Bacteria > Pseudomonadota > Gammaproteobacteria > Enterobacterales > Alteromonadaceae > JABSOG01. Next base: position 2,462 of record JABSOG010000134.1, read on the forward strand.
ATCTAGATAAAAGATGTTGACCATAACTGATGCCGTTCATCCCCATGATCGTTCTGTCACATCGGCTAGGTCAACACAAACAGATACATCTAAAACAAGGCTGTGTTTGTTAAGATTTTAATGATGTATCTAGGCATCTGCCCGAGAATGAAAGCTCATTCTATACTCGGACAGACTCTAGAGCGGATTCAAAAGGTTTTGCGTATGGGCCTTTCTCGTCGCCATACATGATAAGTAACCACAAAAGCGAAAAGGTTCACGTTAATTAGTTCTATTTTCTTGTTCTATTCTTGTTGCTCTGTTTTGGTTTTATTATTCATCATTGCCCACATACAAAGAGACACCAGCCATTAGCATTAAAATCAATAAAATAAACATGTAAATCGTCGCCAGCCATTCAAAATAACCACTATAACCCCGAACGAAATGCGTAACCCCCTGACCCACCAGCAACATCGCGCCAATCAGCGTTAAAGTCAGCTTGGTTCGCGGCCAGCCACTGCGGGCCAGTGCAAACAATAAATGAACCGGACCAAGGGCGATAACAACCACCCAAAAATTAATGCCGTTAAAACTTGCCCAAACATCAGACAGGACAACCAAATAAGTCACCAGAATAAACATCCCAGTTAAACGGCTTTGCAATACAGGCTTTTGACTTTGACTCATGAATTCCAGCGATAAAAGGTAATATACAGACCACAGTTATACACGGGTTAATCGCCCTTTGCCACCATATAGCCAAGTGACCTCAAAAAGCGGATTCAGTGGGAGTTAAAAGGTTTTGCTCTATAGGCTAGTGGCCACCTGAAGGGAACCTCTGAGCGATTCCACTTCGGCGTTGCATTGGTTTGAAAGGGGATGGCCCTTCCTGCACCAATGCGCCTTGAATTGAAACCGCTCAGAGGCTCTGAATTCCGAATTTCGAGGTCACTTGGCTATGTACCTCTGTCCCGACCGTGGATTTTCAACCACGCCTCGCTGTGCCAAAAACTTGATTGGCAACGACTGAGTATCACCGTCAGACATCGCCTTATAAACCGCAAAGTGCAAATGGGGCAACGAAGTGAACCCGGTGCTGCCCGAAGAGCCAATTAACTGCCCTCGCTCAACCTTGTCGCCAGGTCGCACAAACACCCCGTATTGTTGCAGGTGATAATACTCGCCGGTAGAGCCGTCGCTGTGTTGAATAACCACAAAATTGGCATAGCGGGCATAACGCCTTGATGCCCCCCCCCGGTTATTCTTGAACTCGGTATCGACCACAATGCCTTCTCTGGCGGCATAAATCTTACTGCCATCGGGCATCGCAAAATCCACCGCATATTTCGAAAACCCACGGTGACTGTAACCGCCATTAAACCCCTGTACTACATAGTGCTCATCCACTTCGCCATAAGGCAGGCGATACAGATAGTCGTCATCATGTTTCACATTGAGGCTGCCGACAGCCCAGTTGTAATCCATGTCATAATCCACTCGTTTTTGAGGATTGAGGCGCTCGTAACTCAATGCCAACACACTGGTGCCGCCCGCAATGGTCTTGGTAATGATATTACCCTGACCAGAACGCAGGTTTTGGGGTTCAACCTCCAACGTCATGGTGATCGGATAGGCTTTATTGTTACGCAGATAAAAATCGACCTTACCGCCAACTCCCCACTTGACATCAACACACGCCCAGCTCTGGGAACACTGTTGCCGGGCCTGCACAGAAAAAACCGTCGACACAGCGAAAGTCAATACCACTAATCTCAGAAAAAACGCTTTTGTCATAAAACTTCCTCTTAGTACAATTTCGACATTCTAGAAGTACCATATATACCGGGTGAGCGGCGATAAAATCTCATTCAAGATTGTTACCAAACACTACAATTGTAACAGTTCGTATAAGAAAAACATTATGACTAAAATACCAGCACGTTTATTAATCGCTACTATACTTAAAGATGGCCTATCGACGGCCCTAACTTAATCAAAATCACTTAGATAATGAACGAGGTACCTTATGAAACGACATTATTATATTAGTGACGATCTTGACGATCTAGAAGACATCGGCAAAGAACTCATTGACGCAAACATCACCTCACCGCAATTTCATGTGTTGAGCAACGATGATGCGGCAGTCAACAAACACAACCTTCACGAAGTAGAAGCTGTACTCAAACAAGACGTAGTTCATTCAACCGAACTCGGTGCCGTCATTGGCGTAGCCTTGGCAACCGTGGTACTGGCAGGCGCAAGTTTGATGGGACTGACAGCCACAGCGGCTGGTTGGATACCCTTTATCTTTTTGGCAGTAGCGGTACTCGGTTTTTGCACCTGGGAAGGTGGCTTGATTGGCATTCAAATACCCAATTACCAATTCACCCGATTTCAAGATGTACTGGCCAAAGGCAAACATGTATTTTTTGTTGACGTAGAAAACACCCAAGAAACCATTCTGGGCAACATCGTCGGCAGACACCCACATTTGCAGCTGGCAGGCATGGGGGAGTCCACCCCACGATGGGTGATCCGTGGTCATGATAATTACACTTCGTTTATGAAGATGATGCCGTAGGTTTTTGGTGCGCGTGTGGGGAGTTTTGAAAAACGGCCGGATGGGCCGTTTTTTTGTTGCTGAAGGTTGAGGGTGTGGTCGCTGGGGGCGAGTTGATCGTGGAGTTACGCCGCGACTGCGGCGTAACTAAGGGGGGTGAGCACGAGACCAAGGTTTTAAATTTTAAAGCCCGGGACTCGATAATCAGACACGCATGAACCCATCCATGGGGCTCGGCCAAAACATCCATGTTTTGGACGGTCTGCTTACCGAGTCCCAGACTTTACATCAAACCTTTGGTGCTCGTGTTAGAGGGAAAAGCCACCATCCTCCCCGGCCGCCACCCTGCGCAACAACGTTGCAAAAGAAATACAGCTACGCTGTGCTGCGAAGCAGCAAATGCCTTCGGCGCGGCTGCGCCTTTTATCACAACATTGTTGTGGATATTACGGAGTAATATTCAGGGTGGCGGTCGGGGAGGATGGTGGCTTTTTTTATATTAGACGGACGCCTGGATTTGTAGTTGAAGGTCTTGGCTGCAAGGTAATCAAACCATCCAAATCATGGACGACCGACATGGATGTCGGAAGTGTCGATTTTGCAGGAGCAAAAATCTACTGATTTGGTTTGAGCCTTACACGGACGTACTCGTAGCGTGTTTGATTACCTTGCAGCCAAGGCCTGATTCATTACAAACTCAGGCATCCGTCCAACCCCCACCTTCGTCGCGCTAGCGACGAAACTACGACCCCTCCGCCATACTCATGGCCATAGCCTCAGCAACTTTGATCCCATCTATCCCCGCCGACAAAATCCCACCGGCATAACCTGCTCCTTCGCCCGCCGGATACAAGCCTTTGGTATTAATGCTCTCGCACTTCTCATCACGCTTAATCCTAACAGGCGACGAGGTACGGGTTTCTACCCCAGTTAACATCGCATCGTCCATCGCAAAACCTCGAATTTTCCGGTTAAACGCCGGTAGTGCTTCGCGAATCGCGTCTACCGCGTACTGCGGTATACATTTGCTCAAATCAGTGAATTTAATACCCGGTTTAAACGACGGCTCAACTTCGCCCGCCCCTTGCGAGGGTTTGTTCTTCATAAAATCGCCCACCAACTGGGCCGGGGCATCGTAATTGCTGCCGCCTTGTTCAAAAGCGATAGACTCCCACTTTCGCTGCAATTCAACACCCGCCAATATATCACCCGGATAGTCCTCTTCTGGGCTGATGCCAACCACAATTGCGCTGTTGGCGTTGCGTTCTTTACGCGAGTATTGGCTCATGCCATTAGGCACTACTCGGCCCTCTTCAGACGTGGCGGCCACCACTGTGCCGCCGGGACACATGCAAAAACTGTAAACACTGCGACCGTTTTTACAATGGTGCACCAGTTTGTAATCGGCAGCGCCAAGTATCGGATGACCCGCATTGGAGCCAAAACGACTTTCATCAATCAATGATTGTTTGTGCTCAATTCTAAAACCAATCGAAAACGGTTTGGGTTCAATGAACACCCCTTTATCGAGCAGCATTTGATAGGTATCGCGTGCACTGTGGCCAATCGCTAATGCCACATGAGCGGTTTTGATGTATTCGCCATTGGCCAATACCACCCCTTTAACCTGCTCGTTTTCAATATCGATTTCGTCGACCCGAGCGCTAAAGCGTATTTCACCACCCAACGCTTCAATCGTGGCCCGCATTTTCTCCACCATGGTCACTAGCTTAAAAGTGCCTATGTGCGGTTTGCTGACATAAAGAATTTCTTCTGGCGCACCCGCGATGACAAACTCATTGAGCACCTTGCGACCATAGTTTTTTGGATCCCTAACCTGCGAATAAAGCTTGCCGTCAGAAAACGTGCCCGCACCGCCTTCGCCAAACTGCACATTCGATTCGGTATTGAGTTTGCGTTTCCGCCAAAAACCAAAAGTATCTTTAGTACGCTCCCTCACCTCTTTGCCACGTTCCAAAATAATTGGTTTAAACCCCATTTGCGCCAATACCAACCCCACAAACAAACCACAAGGCCCGGTGCCTATCACAACGGGACGCTCGGTCAGGTTTTCGGGGGCTTTAGTCACATGATGATAATCGGTGTCGGGTTTGACTTTAACTTGTCTGTCGTCAGCGAATTGCGCCAACAATTCAACCTCGTCTTCAACCTCAACATCCAAGGTATACATCAAAGTGATGACGTTACGTTTGCGGGCATCATAACCCCGCCGAAAAACGTCAAAGCTCAACAATTGCGCAGGCTTAATGGCCAGCTTTTCGATGATCGCAGCGTTGATGGCACCTTCATCATGATCGAGGGGCAATTTGATATCGGTCAGTCGCAACATAACGGGGATCTCACTTAAGAATTAAGACAATTTGCGTTAATTAGAGGCCGCATTCTACTTTAGTAATAGAAATATTACCAATTCGCAGTTAAAATCCTATGCTTCAGAATTACCCGTGCTATTTGCTCAAATGAGGGAGACATTCATGGCCCAAATCAAACAAGGGGCTTGCCACTGCGGTGCAGTCACCTTCGAAGTCACGCTAGAAAATGGCCTACAAAATCTCAGGCGCTGTAACTGTTCATTGTGCCGCCGCAAAGGCTCAATCATCTCAAGCGTGCCACTGGCTGGCCTAAAAATCACCCAAGGTGAAGACAAGCTGTCGTTATATCAATGGAATACCAAAACGGCCAAACACTATTTTTGCAGTATTTGCGGTATTTATACTCACCATCAACGGCGCAGTAACCCCAACGAATTCGGCTTTAACGTAGCGTGTATCGAAGGCGTAGATCCCTTTGCACTTGAAAACATAGGTATCGGTGACGGTGCCTCACAAGCCCTACTATCACAAGCCCCACTTTAAGGTTATTTCCCATGACATTTGTTGTTACCGACAATTGCATAAAGTGCAAATACACCGACTGTGTGACGGTATGCCCTGCTGATGCATTTTTCGAAGGTCCCAATTTTTTGGTGATCAACCCCGATGATTGCATCGATTGCGACCTGTGTCCGGTCGAATGCCCTGCCGAGGCGATATTTGCCCAAGACGATGTACCCGAAGATCAGCAGGCTTTCATTCAATTAAATGCCGAGCTGTCACAGCACTGGCCCCGTATTGTCGAACAAATCGATGCACCTGAAGATGCAGCGCAATGGGATGGCATACCAGACAAACTGCCATTGCTCGAAAAATAGAGTAAGCACTGTATCTCAGATACAAATTGAAACATTTTCGAGTGGGGCAGATTGATCTCAATCAGCTACACTTTTTGGCAACATCAGCAATCACAGCACCACAAAACTGCCTTTTTGAACATATATCGTCTGGACAAAGTACGATAAGGAACATTTAAATGAAATTGAAACAAAAACTGCTCATCATCTTTTTTAGCATCACCCTCATCCCCATTCTGATCACCGGCCTAGCGGCCAGTAACATCGCCTCTACATCACTCGAAGAGCTAACTTTTGAACACCTACGGGCCATCCGAGAAGCCAAGAAATCTGAAGTGTTAACCTATTTTGCTGACCGTAAAAACGACATCGAACTGCTGTCGAGCACAGTCAAAGGTCTGCTCGATACCTCCAGCATCGACGCGCTCAACCAGTCTGCCCACGCCAACCAAAGCTATTTTGACCAATACATCAAAGGCTACCAATACTACGATCTGTTTTTGATTGACCAATCGGGGCAAATTTTTTACACCGTCACCCGCGAGGCCGACTACCAAAGCAACCTGACCACAGGCCCCTACCGCGATTCGGGGCTTGGCGAACTGTTCAAAGACGTCAGCAGCAGCAACCAATACTCGATGAACGACTTTAGCCGTTATGCCCCAAGCAACAACGACCCGGCCTCGTTTATCGCCTACCCGTTCAAAATAGACACAGGCGAAACCATTATATTGGCGCTACAACTGTCGATAGACAAAATCAACGCCGTAATGCAACAACGCGTAGGCATGGGTGAAACAGGCGAAAGTTATCTGGTAGGTAGCGATTTTCTGATGCGCTCAGACTCCTTCAGAGACTCGCAAAATCGCACCGTAGTGGCCTCATTTGCCGGTAGTGTCAGTCAAAATGGCGTCTCTACCGAAGCTGTAACCGCCGGACTAAACGGTACCACCGACACCCGGGTAATCGAAGGACACAACGGCAAACATGTATTGTCAGCTTTCACTCCAGTGAAGATAGAAAACACCCGTTGGGTATTATTGTCTGAAATCAACGAAGCTGAAGCTTTCGGCCCGGTATATTCACTTTACGAAACGCTGACAGTGGTGATTTTACTGACCATTATGGTTGTACTCGCAGTTGCTATTTTAACCACACTATCGATCATCAAACCCTTAGGTGGCGAGCCTAACGACATGCGCAGAATGACTGAGCAGGTCGCAAATGGCGATTTAACCGTACAGTTTCATCCATCAAACAATCATTCAGGCATTTACGGTGCGATGGAAAAAATGGTCTACACCTTAAAAAACCTGATTGGCGATATCATCGATTCGAGCAGCCAGCTGGCCAGCACCGCCGAACAAACCAGCTCAAGCAGTCTTCAGGCCCAATCGAGTCTTGAAGACCAAAAGCGCAGCATTGAACAAGTCGCCACCGCAGTCGAAGAAATGTCGGTCAGCGTACGCGAAGTCGCACAAAATGCTTTAGAAGTGGCAGGTTCAACCAACGCGGCCAAAAATCAGTCGAGTGAAGCCAACCAAATGCTGCAACAGACCATGGAAAATCAACCAGCTTGGCCGTGACATCAACGACGCCACCGGCGTCATTCGCCAGTTGGCCGAAGACAGCCAATCCATCAGCTCAGTCATGGAAGTGATTCGCGGCATCGCCGATCAAACCAACCTGTTGGCGCTTAATGCCGCCATTGAAGCTGCCCGTGCAGGCGAGCAAGGCCGAGGTTTTGCCGTAGTCGCCGACGAGGTCAGAAACCTGGCGCAAAAAACCCAAGAGTCGACTCAAGATATTGAAACGGTGATCCAAAAATTGCAGGCCGCTTCACGCCAAGCCGTTATTGCCATGGACGAAAGTCAAAAAACCGCACAAAGCACCATAGGCAAAGCAAAAGCCACCGCCTGTGCCATTGTCGAGGTAGACAACAACATCGAAACCATCAGCCAAATGTCAGAATTGATAGCCTCTGCCGCAGAAGAGCAATCGACGGTCACCCAAGAGATCAGCATGAGCATCACCAATATCTCTGACGTGGCCCATGAAAACACCCAAAGCGCCCAAGAGCAATCAAAAGCCAGCGAACAAATCAGCGCCTTGGCGGTGAATTTGAACGATATTAGCTTGAAGTTTAAGATCGCTTAGATAGCGGGTGAAGCGTACAAGAAGGTTGTCGTAAAAGGTTAAAAAGAGCTGCGTAAGGTGGGCAATCTTTTCTGCCCACGCGGACCTTTTCGGCAACACCAAGCCCTTTTTATGGTGATTTCCTACATATTTGGTGGTAAACCGACGCTAGGACCTCGACGAAGGCCTACCTTTGAAGCTAAGGTAACGCGTGGGCAGAAAAGATTGCCCACCTTACGACCCCTCAAACAATAACACTTTACCGGAGCCCCCCATGAAACAACCCACCTCCATTTCCAGACGTCATTTTCTCGGTTCAATCGGCAAAGTTGCCGGTAGCTCAGTGATGCTCAAAGCCGCAGCGGCCATAGGTTTAACCATGACCGTCTCGGGTTGTGGCGCTTCCAATGCATCAGAATTACCACCGGTTACACCGCCACCAACAGACCCGGTAACACCCACTCCAACCGATCCTCCTACACCGCCACCGGCTGTTAATCCCGACCCGCGCCCATCAGACTGGCCCCAAGGCAGCGGCAACAATCGCACGGTCACCATTCTTGGCAGTGGTATTGCAGGTATGACAGCTGCGTTCGAAATGAACAAACTCGGTTACCAATGCACCATTTTAGAAGCCACGGCACGGGCCGGGGGACGTTGCCGCACCATCCGCGCAGGTGACACCATTGAAGAAACCGACTCAGTACAAAGCTGTCAATTTGACAACGACCCGACCTTATATTTTAACCCTGGGCCTTCCCGCATTCCCCATCACCACGATTTATTACTGGGATATTGCCGCCAATTTGCTATCGAGTTAGAGACCTTCACCAACGAAAACCGAGCGGCCTTATACCACTCTACCAACGCCTTTAACGGCCAACCACAACTCGCCAGACGAGTGATTGCCGACAGCCGGGGTTACATCAGCGAATTACTCTCAACAGCGGTCAATCAAAACGCGTTAGACCAGGCGCTCACCACACAAGAACGAACCGACATTATTGAAATGTTGAAGAGTTACGGCGCCCTTTCACCCAACTCAAGTTATACCGGCTCTAACCGCGCCGGTTTTGAAGGGCAAGAAAACACTGGCGGTACTGGGCGCAATACCCCAATTGCACCACTAGACTTAACCGAAATACTCAACAGCGACTTTTGGCAATATCAAACCAGTTTTGCCGAAACAATCAACCAACAACCGACCCTGCTACAACCCGTTGGCGGTATGGACAAAATAGCCAAAGCCTTTGAACAACAAGTGGCCGACAACATCACCTATCAGGCTGTGGTCACCCAAATCCTCAAGACCGACTCCGGCGTGCGCATCGTCTACCAAGACCAAACCGGTAGTGACGTCGTTGTTGAATCTGACTACTGCATTTGCACCATACCAGCAACGGTATTAAAAAATATCGACGCCGACTTCTCGCCCGCTCACCAAAACGAGATTGACAATTTTAACTACGCCAATCCCTGCAAAATAGCCTTTCAGTCAAGACGATTTTGGGAGCAAGAGCACAACATATACGGCGGCATATCGTGGACCAACCAAAACATCACCCAAATCTGGTATCCCAACAGCGGTTTTGGCCGTGATCAGGGTGTAATTGTCGGGGCTTATACGTTTGGATCAAATGCTGGCGACAGCTTTGCCATCTTAAGCCCGCAACAACGGCTCAACACAGGCATCACCCAAGCAAACCAACTGCACCCACAATATGGTAATGAAGTGACCAACGGCATCAGCATTTGCTGGCCAAAAGTGCCATTTCAACTCGGTGGTTGGGGCACCTCAGCCGCCAACAACCTGCTCAATGCCGATGGCAACATCTACTTTGCCGGAGAACACCTAAGCAACTTAAAAGGCTGGCAAGAAGGCGCGATATTGTCGGCCTACCATGCGGTTAATGGGATTGTAGAGCGGGATACAATGTTATAACGCTGCCGTGCACTCCTATAACAACAGCCAGATCAGGCCATCACAAATTATTACATTTCACTAGACCTCCACGTATAAATATTATACTCTTCGCTTCTTAATTTTGATGGGAGCCTTTCCCATCGTGGTATATCTAAGGTTTTTGCTCCAAGCAAGACCTAAATTCCTGCAAGCATTGCAGGAAACAGTATTTTTTAAAACGGAAGATTAGTAATACATCGGAACGTCGTTAACCTGACTGCCCAATCAATTTAAACAAAAAAACTATCATATGGATATTTTTTTGCGTGTTCATCATTCCCCTTTTGGGACTTTTGAGCTTGCGTGGTTTGAGGAATAAAACAAAATGAAATCACTAAAAACAGCCAAAGCATTGCTGCTGGCACTAGCCACCGCAGCGGGTAGCTTTGGCGCAAGCACAGCCCACGCAGAAAATTGGATACCCATTGGTATGGGCGACATGTTGATATTCGTACCCGGAATACAGTTTGAAGCGACCAAAGTTTCTTACAGCGACTACCAATTAAGTTGGATTGAACAGAGCGGTGCCACCAGTTACAAAATTGAACGACTGACCATAGACGACAGTGTTGAACAGACAACACTGGATATACCGACCACTTGGGCATTAGTTGACGAAGTAACAACCTCATCTATTGCACAGCACCACGACATCAGCTCATTTGAATTGGGCGGCCACCAAACTTACCGTCTCTCAAGCTGTGTGCAGACTACTTGTACTGAACTAGATACCATCAGCTATTTTCTACGCTCTAAGGACATGCCCAACACCATAGTACAGAACTTGTCCCAAGCCGAAGATGTATCCGGTAATGTGCGCATGACCACTAAAGACACCTTGCTCAGTGCCAAAGGTGGTACCCAAAAACTTTCTGAAAACCCTTATGCTTTAGGTTTTGGTTACTCGATGGTGTCAGGACATGAAGAGTCTTGGGAAAACAGAAATGAAAATGCCGGTGATAACGGTCATAACGGACCCAACCTTCGTTCACAAGAAGGCGACTTTCAAGCCGCTTATGCACCAGGCATTAATGCAGGCAACCCAATCACCAGCGTGGTAAATGCCGCAAATCCTACACACAACACGTTTTTACAATGGGATGCTGTAGAAGGTGCCAGTCATTACTACATCACCAAAATTTTCTACTTTGATAATGTCTATGACGAAGTCAAGAAACAGGCCTTGCAATACACCTACCAAAAAGATATCGCTATTGGACCTTCCTTTACCTTTGAACTACTTGAAGGTGCCTACGAATTTAAAGTCAATGCCTGCTTCAGCAAACACAATGAAGAACAACAGCCCGCACTTACGGCAAAAACAATAACGGCGGAAGAGGCGAAGTTGGAGTCTGGTTATTGTGGGCATTCCGTCGAAACATTGGTGGTAACCGACACGCGAACATTTGACGAAGACCAACAAGTCCGGTCACTCAAATTTCTACAAAAAGATAATGAAAATGATGATGAAGCCATTGCCACTTATAGCGAAATAAACAGTAATGGCAGCATCGCGGCAGAAAAAACGTTTAAACTACAATGGGAACAACCGAGAGACAAAGCCCATTTAAAAGAATATGACGTGTATGGCGAGTCACAAGGGCTGTTGGCAACGGTCACTTATGACCCCGCTTTACCTGATGAAATACAGTCGGTATTACGCAGCACCTATATATTAGCCCAGCCACACATGATACCTGGACGATCGCACTGCTATAAAGTTGTCTCTAGATACCATGTGCTTAATGAGGACGGTACCAACAAGCAAGATGACAACAATGAAGACGTCTTG
>JABSOG010001349.1 GCA_013216025.1 Algicola sp.
GCACCGTTTTGTACACTAACATGCGGTTGCTTTCGTCAAAATAACCATGGGCTTCGTCATCTAGTGGCAGCCATTGGTAAGATTTGTTAATGGCATCAAAGGCCGCTTTGAGCGAATTTACCTGAACCATCGGGGCCCGTTTGTCATGAGCCCCATGAATGAGCAATACCTTGGCCTTTATTTTGTCGACGTTATAAACTGGCGAACGACGTTTCAAGTCTTCAGTATTTTCGCGCAACACAAAATAAAATCAACCGAACCAATGGCTTAGTTTTGTACATCAATTCTCCTTAGTGACTTTACAGACAACAAAGAGGTTACTGGTAAACAACACCTTCTGCAATTTTTCAGCATAATATGGTTGCACAATCATTCCGAATAACTTAACTTTCATGAAGGGTCAAAAAACCAAACAAGGAATGCCTATGCCGCAGAACTCACAAAAAGTCGCCATCTTCATCGATACCGACAACGCACCTGCCAAACATATCAATAAAATCATCGACAAAGCGAACAGCAAGGGCCAATTGTGCATCAAACGAGCCTATGGTAATTGGAAAAGCTCGAATCTTAAACCATGGGAAGATGTTCTTCAAAACTTCGCCATTCAACCCATGCAACAATATTCAATGACAGGCGCAAAAAACGCCACCGACATGGCAATGATCATCGACGCCATGGATGTTTTATATACCAAAGACATTGACGTTTTTTGTATCGTTTCATCAGATTGCGATTTCACCCCGCTGGCAATTCGACTGATATCCGACGGTAAAACCGTAGTTGGTATTGGGGAGAAAAAGGCTGCGGATGCTTTTGTTAATGCTTGTTCTGAGTTTTTGGTTTTGGATGAGGTCGAGGTGGTCGCTAATATTACAACCGCAATAGCAGCCCCCGCTTTATCCGTAGTACAGGACACCAAACCTAAACAACCAACACAAAAACCGTCAAAAGACATTAATACCAATGCAAAAGCATTGAAACTCATTCGTAATACGGTTACTGAACATCAAAATAAACAAGGCTGGTCACACGTTGACTATGCAATTCAAATGCTTCCAGTAAAGTTTGATTAAATTTTACTGGTTCTGCCAAAGCGGTAAGAAATACCTCTGAATCATGAGCGTTCAATTGAATGACTTGATGTTCACTAGCTGATTTTTGAGCGTGCTCAAATTTTAAATTGATATGTTCATCATTAGTAGCAGTGGGATTCATGGTGGACTCTTTTCTATCTGTTTGTACAAAATTGGTAATTGTACGATAAATCGGTGTTAGAATCAAAATCCCACAACTGGGATGAATCCCAAAATCAACCAATCCCACAAATGGGATGCAACGCAAAACACGCCCACACACCAAACAGTAACCCTCGAAATATCAATACCTTACCAGTTGGCACCAATCCTGCTCTATCTATCGTAAGTAAAACGCAACCACATCAACACAAAGGCAACCACAATGGATATCACCATTCAAAAGAAGCAGTCATCTTGGATAAAGAAACATTGGTATATACCGGCCTCTATTGCGGCTTTTGCCAGTGTTGTTATTGCTGCGACTCAAATGGAGTTTTCTGCTTATACAACCCAGCGCAATAATTTGATGATTGGTACCGTTGAACGTGGTGAGCTGACCGTAAACGTTCGTGGCAACGGTTTGTTGGTGCCTAACGATGTACGCTGGATTGCGGCTAACGTTGATGGCCGGGTTG
>JABSOG010001350.1 GCA_013216025.1 Algicola sp.
CGTCCCTGCACGTCACCGTTCCTATGCATCCATGCATTCACGGATTTAGTGCGTCCCTGCACGTCACCGTTCCTATGCATACATGCATTCACGGATTTAGTGCATCCCTGCACGTTACTAAATCACCTAAAATAGACAAATCAATCCCTTTTGGGTTGACTCAAACCTAAAAAATGATTAGCATGCGCGCTGCAATTGAGTAACATTCGCTCAATTATATTTACAATAAACAGGTGAACTGGAATAAGTGGTACTCACGGAAGGTGGTATTATTCAACTTTTTATCTCCCCAATCATTTTGTATTTACACTAACCGCCCTCACACAGCAGTGGCTTTTTGCTGTCAGTTTAAATTCTGGCAAGTAGGCGTTTGTGTATTAGCTTGTAGGAACCCTTGATATGTCTCGTTTGGCCCGTATCACTAGCGCTTTATTATGTTTGCCTGTTTTATTAAGTTCTTTAACCGCCCAAGCATCTGATTGGGTACCGATAAGTACCGGTGATATGACCGTATTCATCCCGGTTGCCCAGCTTGACAGCGTTCAGGCCGAAACCTTTTACTATGGTACAGAGGCCACCTTCACCCTCGAAGGTTTTGGCAGTACGTCTTCAATTTACTACCAAACACAGCAATTCTCAAACGGTGCTTTTGGCGCATTTGATGACTGGGCCTGTCAATCGCAAGCCACACTGGCGGTCAACAACAACGGTTTAAAACTCCCCCTGAGCACTGGTCGATACCGAGTTAACGTTGCCGCAGTGATGGTCAGTGAGGGCTGTGATGCACAGACCTTGGCCGATTTTAAAACGAATAAACTAATAAGCTCCGCCGAGTATGTTGGTGGCGTGATGACCACCACCGCGCAATACCAATCCAGCGAGTTTATGGTGATCAATGACGCTGAATTGATGCATGTTGATGGGCAGGTATTTTTACAACAACAAGACACGCTCACATCCGTAAAAGCCTTTGGCAACGATGGGCATTTGACCAGTTACGATTTGCAACTCAAATGGCCCGAAGTCACCGGTGCTGATGCTTATCAGCTGTCGTTGTACAGAAACGATGTGCGTTTTGAGCAGTTTAAATTAAATGGCAACCCAGTCAGCAACCCCATTAGCACAGCGGATTATCAGGCAAGCCTGGCCACCGCTGGCTATATGACCATTAAAGATGCGTATTATCCCGCGCCAGCTGGCGAGCCTGCCGAAAATGGTGTCTTTAGTGAATATACCGGCCCTGGCGATTACACTTTTGCCGTGGGTTATTGTTTTGATGGGCAATGTTCAGACCCGGTGCGTTACATTCATAGCCCGCAATCGCCTACCTTATCGGTTAAACCTTTATTGCCCAAATTCGCGAACGCTGAGTACGTTGCCCCAGAATACGCTGGCTTAGGTGACTCGGTGTCAATGGATTGGCTCGTCGACAAACGCACAACCCAATTTTTGGTGACCGAACAACGCTGTAGTGGCGTGCCAAGCACCCAAGAGGGTGAGAAAACCTGTGATACTTTTGCAACCTACAGTCCAACTGATTTCACCTTAAACCTGCCTGATGTCGATACTGGTGGGCTGTCTACTAAACCCACTGATATGGGTGATGGCACACTGTATTATCGGCATGTCTTTACTGTTGGCACTGCTGTCGGCCATTTTGTTCACTAGTAAGGCACTGTGAGCGCCTAATAGTTATTCTATTTAAGCGAGC
>JABSOG010001351.1 GCA_013216025.1 Algicola sp.
AGACACGCCCATAAACGGGCACAGACCGAGAAACTTAACCAACACAAAATTGTTAACCAGAATTGTGCTGACCAGCAGCAACAAGTATTCAGTCATCGAACGCTCACCAGGTATTGCCCCACTTCATTTATTATCTATTATTAAAACTCTTTATTGAAACGGGGCAGGGAAAAATTATTGGCGCATATTATCCGGTTTTATAGGCCTTTTAACAACCTACAGACTATGGGGTTATCGGCAAAATTTGATGTTTTTGTCGGCTGTCGTGCAGTTTGCGGTCAAAATGGTGCTGGTTTACCGATGAAGTAACCTTGGGTGCCGTCGATAAACAGTTTTTCTAACACATGTTTTTCTTTTTGTGTCTCGACACCTTCAGCAAAAACACTGACCCCAATGCGGTGGGCCAGGTCGACCATCATGCGCATGAAATACTGGTTATTTTTGTCTTCATCGATGCCACGGGTGTAAGTGCCATCCATTTTGATGAAGTCGGGTTTTAAGTCGCGAAAGAATTTAAACGAGGTTAAACCAACGCCAAAGCGTTCTACGGTGATGCGTGAACCGCAGCGGTGGATGAGGTCGATAAACTTTTTGCTGGCTTTGACGTTCTGTTGCAGGCCAAATTCGGATACTTCAAACACCAGTCGGGCGGCCATTTGTGGGTCTTTTTGCAAACGGCGCTCTAGCCAAATCAAAAATTGTTGATCGTGAACGGTTTTTGGGGTGATATTCAAACCGAACGATTGCTCAATTAGGCATTTTTCTTTGATGATGGAGAGGGTGGATTCGATGATCATGCGGTCGACTTCGACAATTTTGTCGAGTTTTTCGGCCATTGCCAAAAACGAAGCGGTGGGTAAAACTTGACCTTCGCTGGTTTTGAAACGGGTCAGCACTTCGCAATACGCTTTGGTATTGCGGTTACAGGGCTGGATAGTCTGATACATCAGCGCGACTCGGTTATTTTCGATGACATCTTCAATCACCTGACGCCAATTTTGGTTGCCATAAGATGCGCTGGCGTTGTCGAGAATGTCAGATTCTTTTTGCGAGTGCCAGGCGTTGGTTTGTTTGGTTTGGGCGATCGAAATGGCGGTATCGGTCAGCGCCAAAATTTCGCCCAGCGGTTTACCCGGTTTGTAATTGATAAGACCGGTATAAGCGACAGAGTCTAATTGGGCAATGCGTTGGTATTCGTTGAACTTTGATTGCAGGCTTTGCGCAAAAACCTCAGCTTCTTTGAGCGTTTTGTTGGGCAGCACCACCGCAAAGTCTGAGCCGTTTAGCCGGTAAAGCCCGGGTTTCTCATAAGAACCTGCGCTCAGAGTGATGATGTCTACCACGTCTTTGACGTATTTGTCACCTTCTTGATAACCTTGAACGTGGTTGATCTCTTGCAATTGTGAGCAGCGGATCACGGCCAGAGCGCCAAAATTGATGCTGGTTTTGTTGCTCAGTTGTTCGTCGAAAAATTGAATAAAGCGATTGCGGTTGGGTAAACCGGTCAGTTCATCTTTAAGGGCCTCGGATTTAATCAACTCTGCAGAATGCTTTAATTCTTTCATTTGATTATCAACAAAGGCGCCGAGCTTTTTTACCGCCTCAACCACTGAAGCAAAATTTGGCGGGATCTGATTCCAGTCTATGGCCTGTTTTTTGTTGCCTTTGCTGGCGTTGGGGCTGGCATACAACTCAATGGTGCGAGCGA
>JABSOG010001352.1 GCA_013216025.1 Algicola sp.
GGTGGCTGCAACAGATTCACTCGCTCTTTCACTCAGTTATGAGGCGTTGGCTGGCAAGGTCAATCGTTTGGCCAGTTATTTGGCTGAAATGGATATCGAGCAAGGCTGCCGTGTCGGGGTTTATTTGCCGCGTGGTATTGCCCAGCTGATAGCTGTGCTGGGGGTTAATCAGGCTGGCGCGAGTTATGTTGCGCTGGAGCCGGGTTTGCCCAAAGAACGATTAGACTACATGGTCTCAGATGCCGACGTCGAGTTATTGTTGCTGCCCCAGTCTTTGGTGAGCAGTTTAACCTTGGCCGGATTAGACATGTTATTGATGGATGATGCGCTCGACACCGATTGGCTGGCAGAGTTTGAGGTGCAGGTTGACGGGCTTGTTGATGTACAAACCAGCCTCGATGACGAAGCGTATGTGTTATATACCTCAGGCTCTACTGGCAAACCCAAAGGCGTGTCTATCAGTCAGGGTAATTTAAGTCATTATCTGGCCCATGCCCAAACCCATTACTTAACCGATACTATAACCGGTTCTGTGGTCAGTTCGCCTTTGTGTTTTGATGCGACAATCACTAGTTTGCTGACGCCCTTATGTTTGGGTAAATCAGTGCATTTGCTGGCCGATGGTGATGTGGCACTGGAACAACTCCCCCAATATTTATTTGATGACAATCAAAACTGGTTGTTTAAATTAACCCCGGCACATTTGGATGCCTTGGTTTACAGTGATGATAAATCGGCTGTTGGCGCTGTGACAGGACCTTCTGCAGGAGCAAGACAACATGTGATTGTGGTGGGCGGTGAGCAGTGGCGCATGAGCAGTTTACGCCAGTGGAAAGGCGAATTATTGCCAAATAGTTGTTTTATCAATGAGTACGGTCCAACCGAGACTGTGGTGGGCACCAGTACTTTTACCATCAATACCGCTGATGAACTGCTAGCGCTGAGTGAGCAGATTAATGTGCCGATTGGCCGCCCGATAGCCAACGCTGTGCTGTATTCGGTGGGGGCAAGTGGACAGTTGCAACCGGCCAGCAGCATTGGTGAGTTGTACATTGGTGGCCCGGGCGTGAGTCAGGGGTATGTTAACCTTGATGGGCCAACGGACGAGCAATTTATTACTTTTGCCGGACAGCGGGTCTACAAGACTGGCGATCTGGTGCGTTGGTGTGTGTATGGTCAAAAGGACGGTGAAGACTATGGACAACTTGAGTTTATCGGCCGGGCCGATGAACAGGTAAAAATTAACGGTTATCGCATTGAGTTGGGCGAGATCAAGCAGCAATTGCAGTCACTGGATCAGGTCAAACAGGCCGAAGTACTGGCCGTTGAAATCGGTCAAAGCACCCAGTTGGTGGCGTATTTGGTTGGTGAAGCAAACGCTGAGGTTGAACAGGCCTGTCGCTTGCATTTACGCCAACAGTTACCTGAATATATGCAGCCATCAGCCTATGTCATATTAGACGCCTTGCCGTTGACCACCAATGGCAAACTTGACCGCAGTGCGCTGCCCAAAGCCAGTGCTGGCACCATTAACAACACCGCTTTGGTAGAACATGTCGCACCGGTTTCAACCTTGGAACGGTTATTGGCGCTGGTGTGGAGCGAGGTGCTGAATGTAGAAAAAGTGGGTATTTTTGATAATTTCTTCAGCTTGGGTGGCGATTCGATTTTATCGATTCGGGTGGTGTCTTTGCTTAAACGCTCCGA
>JABSOG010001353.1 GCA_013216025.1 Algicola sp.
AGTGTGCTCAGCGCGGTTATCGAGCTTCTTTCGAGGCCGACGTGAAGAACAAAAGCGCTTGAAGCAATTGAGTATAAACGGGTAGCAGGTTTATTCAAGATCGACCAAATGCTCTTCTGCATCCTTTGTCTGTTTCGATTGGTAAACATTACAGCGAGCGGCAATGTTGGCCGCTATTTTTTTGATGTGGACCCGGCGACGAGTCGATAACGACGAACAGGATTTTTTTTTGAGGTGGATCACGCGGCGTCTTTTCATCTGTCACTCTCATCTGGTTAAAGGAATAATAAAGTGCGTTCATTATAAACTAACTTTTTATAAACCACGTAGCTATTTTTCTTCGCTTTTTTGTTGTTGCTGTTGTTGTGTATCAAGTTGTTCATTATATTGTTCGTTGAACACTGGCGGCGGTGGTTCAAGCTGTAGTTGTTGCACGGTTGGTTGGGGATCAACGGGTTGATTTTTCAAAGAATCAAGCAGTTTTTCTCGATAGTCACTGGTCTTTTCGTTGGCCATTTGTATTTCGTCTAATTTGACCAAAGAGTGATAATAACGCTTAATGTTGTCGACATAACGCACCGGTTCGTTGCCTCTGGCGTAACCATATTTTGTCTGTTTGTAATATTTTCGTTGCCTTAACAACGGCAGCCGTTTTTTTACGTCAATCCACTTGTCTGGATCGCCCCCGAAGCGTTGAGTGAGCACCCGGGCATCTTCTACGTGCCCCCAACCAATGTTGTACGAAGCAATGGCAAACCATAATCTGTCGGGCAATTGAATGCGCTCTGGCACCCGCTTGATCAGGCGGCCGATGTATTTGCCGCCACCACGAATATTCTGTTCGGCATCAAGACGACTGGTCACGCCCATCTGTTTGGCCGTGGGGCGGGTCAACATCATAATGCCCCGCACGCCGGTGTGAGATTTGGCTCTAGGGTTCCACAACGATTCTTGATAACTCATTGCAGCCAGCAGTCGCCAGTCAATATCGCCAGCGTATTTTTGAAACATCGCCTTGTACTTGGGCAACTTGGTTCGGGTTGCTTTGATAAACATCTTGGTGTCAGAATAATTGAATTTTTCGACATAGCCAAAATATTTGTCTCTTAATTCTGTCAGCTCTCCATTTTGGTGGATATGACCAAAAAACTCAATCAATAAACTGAGCAGCGAATCGTCGTTTTGTTTGGTGATGATCCAGCCGACATCCTGCTCTTTATGCACGGTAAATCCGATACTGAGGTTGGGATAATGGCGGCGGTTGATGGCCAGATTGTTAGAATCGGCAATGGTATAGTCGATTGTGCCGTTAACCACTTGTTCGAGTAATTCATCTGGATCGGCATCGGCGGTTTCTATCCAAGTCAAATCGGGGTATTGATTTTTTAGGTTGGCCAGATTTTCGGCGTGACTGCTTTGTGTGGTAACCACCAAAGAGCCGTTCAGCTGCTCAAATTTTTTCGGCCGCTTATTACCCTGTTTGAACACCAGCTTTTGGCTGACCTTATAATAACCGGGCGAATAACGGTATTTTTTACGGCGCTCATCGGTGATGGTCAAACCGCCAGCCAACAGGTCGACCTGATTGCTCTCTAACATTGGGAATAATTGCGAGACATGATAGTTGGGCACAACCTCAAGCTCAAGGCCAAGATAGTCGGCGAATGCTTGGGTTAGCTCATATTCAAAGCCGGTGGAGCCATCGC
>JABSOG010001354.1 GCA_013216025.1 Algicola sp.
ATGGTTCTGTCTATAGTACTGCCCAAGGTAACGACAGCCAGTTTCTCCGGATTGACTTTGGCATGTCGCTCAAATGCGCGGACAATCACCACAACCGTGGCATTATCAACCGCTGGTTTGCTTAAATCCAGCAATTGCTGTTTGGTTTGTTCGCTGAACATACTTTGTTGATACAGCGGCTGCTGTGGCGCGGTCAATACCTGACTGACCAGCTTGTCAAAGTGCTCAGCCATGGTGATTATGGTCTGTTCTTTAAACAACGAAATGTTGTAAATCAGGCTGCCCTTGAGGCCATATACGTGCTCTTCAAAACTCATCAACAAGTCAAACTTGGCGCGGATATTGTCGTTATCTACCGGGGTAATGGTCAAACCGGGCAATTCGAATGGATGGGCCGGGGTATTTTCCATCATGAACATCACCTGGAAAATCGGTGAGTAGCTCAAATTACGCTGTGGCTGCAAGGTTTGGATCAGCTGCTCAAACGGCAGGTCCTGGTAGTTGAAGTTTTGCAACGTCTTTTGCTTGACGCCGCCAAGCAGCTCAACAAAACTGCGGTTTTCATCAACCACCGTGCGCAATACGGTATTGTTGATAAACAAGCCGATGATATCTTCAAGCTGACGATTGTTGCGTCCCGCCACCGGCGAGCCGATGACGATGTCCTGCTGGCCAGAGTAACGGCTGAGCAGCACGTTGAACAAACTGATCAACACCATGTTCATGCTCGCGCCGTTATCCTGCGCCAGCTTTTTCAATCCGGCCTGTTGTTTGGCATTGAGCTCAAACAGGTGCAGACCACCGGTGTAGGTTTGCTTGGCCGGTCGTGGATAGTCCAGCGGCAATTTCAGCAACGGCGGCGCTTCATCCAATTCATTGCGCCAATAATCGGTTTGTTGCGCCAGTTTACTGGGGTTAAGTGTCTGGCGTTGCCACAATACATAATCACCAAAGTCGAGGGTTTTGTCGTCCAGCGACAAACCTTTGTATAACTCGACAAACTCCTTGATCAGCAACCCCAAAGACCAGCCGTCGGCAATGATGTGATGCAGGTTGATAAGCAAACGATGCTGCTGACCCGGCCAACTCAACACCATCAGTTTCAGTAGCGGGCCGCTGCTCAAATCAAAATCACGGGCAAAAAACGCGTCGGTTTGCGTCTTGAGTTCACCAGATTCACCGGGTGCACCTTTTTCACCTAATTCAATAACGCGGTGCTCAAAGTCCAGATGATGTTGTGTAAACGTCTGGACGGCATTGTCGTCTTCATTGGTGCTTGTGTTTGTGCTTGTGTTTGTGCTTTTGTTGGTGATTTTGTTGGTGTTATTGTAGGTAATAGTGCAGCGCAGAATTTCGTGACGGTCAATCAGACGTTGCCAACATTGCTGCACCAGCGCAACATCCAAATCGCCTTCGATATTGAAAATGCCCGGCATATGATAAGTATTGCTTGGCCCTTCTAACTGGTCGACAAACCACAGCCGTTGCTGGGCATGTGACAGCCCCAGCTTGGCATCTGCGGCACGTTTGCTGATCTTTTGCCCGCCCGGCTGGGCAAGCAAACCGGTGATGGCCGCTTTGTTGGCCTTCAACTGCGCCAGCAACTCGCCTTTTAACACCCCCGGCGGTGCCTGACAGCGCAATTGGCCGTCAACCACCGACAGTTTGGCGCCCTTGACTTTAAGGGCTTTGATTAA
>JABSOG010001355.1 GCA_013216025.1 Algicola sp.
CCTATTCAGCGCAGCTGGCGGTCGGACTTGAAAAACACATCCGCAAGATGGGCATGTTTTCGATGCTGGTTAATACGGGCGAAGATGTCGATACCCAATGCGAACTGGTACGCAACCTCAAAGAATACAACGTAGCGGCGTTTATTATGTGTCCGGCGCCGGGTACCTGTGTCGACTGGACCAACAATTTGGTGAAAAATGGATTTCCGGTCATCAATATCATGCGCGAAATCGCAGGCGCCCAAGTGCCAACAGTGATGCCAGACAATATTTCGGGCACCCGCCAAGCCACTGGCCACTTGCTGAAAAAAGGTTTCAAACGCATTGCCTTTTTGGGGGGCAATCAAAGTATCTCGGATTATCACCAACGATTGTGCGGTTATGTGCAAGCGATGGATGAAGCAAATACGCCGTGTTTGCCACAGCTGCAAATACAATCAGCCACTACCCGCGATGGTGGCCGCAAAGCGATGAAGTCGGCATTAGAAGTCGAGCCAACTCTCGAAGCTGTAGTGTGTTTCAGCGATGTGGTCGCTTATGGCGCCATAGAACAAATGCGCGCGATGGGTAAAGAGCCGGGTAAGGATATCGCTATCGTCGGTTTTGATGATTTGAATGATTCAGGCCTGATGACACCGGCACTGACCACAGTGCACATTGACGCCGACAAAATTGGTGCTGTGGTGTGTAAGGTGTTGTCGAATATTAAAGATCATAAACCTGAGACGATTTTAGTGGATGTTGATTTGAAGGTTCGGCAGTCTTGTGGTTCGGTTTAATTCGAAAAAAGGTAATAAAGTGGGTTTTTAGCCGTTTTCAACCCGATTTAGGCTGTTTTGTCGTAAATATGCCAGTTTTTGTCAGATATGAAAGAACCTAAAACGGTGGTTTCTATACAATGGTTAACAAGTTAAAGGGGTGAAGCGACAGTTACCCCAATAACCAATCACTGTAAATTAACAACCCACAGGGCGAATCAAAAATGAAAACAATGATCAGCAACAACATGAACTGTATGGTAGAGACCACTGCTTTGACTGGTGTTTACGCTGCATTGTTGTACTTGGGTTCACAATTTTTGATGGCCATGATCTAAACCTAAACTTTGATAACCCGTCAAATAAACGCAATTTAACCCGCCAAACGACAATATAAACCCTCAGAACTGTAAGTTTTTGCTCAATACCAAGTAATCAATGCCTAACCCAAATTCAAAGAAAAAATCTCAAAATTCACATAAAAAACCTAAAAAGATAACTAAGACATTGTTTTTGCCAAATATTTCGCTTTATTCCTAGATATTCCTCATTATTCTTAACCATGAATGACTGATTTTCAGTCCTAAAGATTGCTTGAAAATAGAGTAAAGTGATGTTTATCGCCGCTTTCGCCGTAAATTTCATCAAACGAATATTAAATGCAAATTAACCCTTGCTTTGTTGTCACCGGGCCATTAATATACCGCCCCGTTGAGACAGAGAAACGGTTTCAACAAGGTGTTACCAATACTGTTTTTAACAGTACGCCGGCTTAGCTCAGTTGGTAGAGCAACTGACTTGTAATCAGTAGGTCGCCAGTTCGACTCCGGCAGCCGGCACCATTAATACAAAATTTGGAGGGGTTCCCGAGTGGTCAAAGGGATCAGACTGTAAATCTGACGGCTCAGCCTTCGAAGGTTCAAATCCTTCCC
>JABSOG010001356.1 GCA_013216025.1 Algicola sp.
AGGTAAGAACGGCGGCTGCCTCAATCACTGTTTTCATTTGCAAATGTCATTGTTCCAAGCCGCATGGGTGGGGTTAGGGTAAACCGTTTCTAAAGCATAGTCGTTTACCCATTTTACCTGTAACTCTTTTGATTTTATTGGCTTTTTACCTTGACTAATGGCCATGGTGACTAACACTAATACAAACGGTCCTGAGTATCTAAACCAATAAAATTCGGCCAAGGACATGGCGCTAATGTATTCAAGGTAATGCTGTATTATTCCGCAAAATCAGGTGTTTAGTCGTTGTTCTTCGGAAATTACCACGGGAATTCATGCTTATAAAATATATAATCTCAGGTTATTAAAATCATCTAGTGGACAAAGGGGGAAACACCCATGTCATCAACTCACCCAGAGAAAAATTGCCTCACCTCTTTTTATCGCCATACGTCAACTCAATCTGTGTCTACTGTCACGCAATCATCGAATCATTTGTCAGGCGATGTATTGGCTCAGTTTTGTCAGCGTAACAACGTATCTCCATTGGCACTGCTAAGTGCTGTGACCGGTTTGTATTTTGCGCGAATCGGCGAACTATCCGAAGTGGTGATAGGGACGCCCGCTTTAATCACCTGTCAATTTGAACCACCCTTAACGTACATGGCTTTGGCCTGTCAATTGCAAAGCCAATGGGTTAAACCCGTCGATGATAAACCAGATACTGGTCAGCCTGAGATTCTAGTGACTTGTACACCCGTTGAAACTGACGATAACCGCGCTGCCGGGCCGTTGAGCGTCTGTTTAACCTGTGGTGAAGCAGACAGTCTGTGCGAGTTTACGGTTATCGCCGATAACGCCTATTTCAGCGAAGCAGAGGCCACTTTGCTGGCCAACCGTCTGGTATTTTTATTGGAGCAGGGGGTGGCTGACGCGCAGCAACTCGTTGGGGATATGAATTTGTTGCCGAGCGCCGAACTTGAATGTTTGTCGGACTATCAGCAAGGTGAAAATTGGCCGTATCCCGAGCACTCGCTACAAAAAGTGTTTGAACTACAGGTCGAAAAAACGCCGAACAACGTGGCGTTACTTTTCGATGGCGTATCGTTGAGTTATCACGAGCTAAATCAACAGGCCAATCAATTGGCTGGCGTGATCAAGGCGAATTATTTGACCGAAAACAATCCCGACATTTTGGTAGCACTGTACTTTGAGCGTGGTATCGAGATGGTCGTCTCGATTTTGGCTGTGCTCAAAGCGGGTGGCGCGTATGTGCCAGTATCACCTGATTATCCCAAAACCAGAACCCTGTATATTTTGGCCGATACCGCCACGCCGCTGATCTTGAGCCAAAGTGTTTTTAAAGCCACTTTGGACGACTGGTGCACCGAATTAGATGGCGCCGTTGCAGTACTGGCGGTAGATGACAAGGCGTTGTTGAATTGCGCTAAAACCGATAATCCCCCGTCTTTTAACAGCCCTCGTGACTTGGCTTATGTGATTTACACCTCGGGTACCACCGGCAACCCCAAAGGGGTGATGACCGAGCATTACAGTGTGGTTAATTTGATTGTTGGGCAAACTCAGGCGTTTGACTTTTCAGCGAACGAAGTGGTTGCCTGGATGGCTTCCTATACCTTTGATGCCTCGGTTGAACAGTTGTTTTTGGCACTGCTCAACGGCGCGGCTCTGTATGTGCCCAGTGTTGC
>JABSOG010001357.1 GCA_013216025.1 Algicola sp.
CCGTGGGCAAGCAATAAATGATGGGCGGCTTTTTTGCCGTAATTCTTGCTCTTTAAACCCGGAGCGTGAATGCCCAGTTCATAACCGAGGTAGGCGCTGCAAAACGGTTCGTTTAAGGTGGCGTAGCTGTGTACTCTGTCGCCGAATGCCTGACTGATTAAGTCAACATAATCTCTAAACTTATAGGCGGTTTCGCGATTTAACCAACCGCCGTGATCTTCCAGATATTGCGGTAAATCCCAGTGGAATAGCGTCACAAAGGGTTTGATGTTGTTTTCAATGAGCTTGTCGAGTAAGGCGATATAAAAGTTGATGCCTTGTTGATTTACACTGCCATCTTGGTTGATCACCCGGCCCCATGAGACTGAAAAACGATAAGCGTCTACGCCGAGTGTGGTGATGAGATTGACATCTGCTGCCCATCGATTGATATGGTCGCAGGCAGTTTTGCCGTCAGAGCCGTCTTTGATGGTGCCGGTTTTATCGCAAAAGGTATCCCATATGCAAGGCAAGCGGCCCTCAAAGTCACCTTCGATTTGAAATGACGCAGTCGCTACGCCATAAGTGAAGTCTCTGGAGTGCATTTTTGACTGGCTGGGTAAGGTAATTTTCATGTTTGATGTGGTTCTCCATACTGCTTTGGGATGTTTTTTTGGAAAACAATGAAAACGATTACATTTATTTCATATCAAGCACAAAAAGTCTTGCTCTGAGTTCTTAATGTGGTATAAATGTAAGCGCTTTCATTTAGTTCATACAGAGTAGCTTTTTATAACAACAACGTCAATACCCTATAAAAACAGGCAGGAGAAAATCATGGCCATAACATCAACAATACCGACGCAGCAGGTAGACACAGGACCTGACAATCAGGGCAGTTCGTATTCATTCGCACTGGTTTCGCTCACCACTTTGTTTTTTATGTGGGGGTTTATTACCAGCTTAAACGATATTTTGATACCGCACCTTAAAGGTGTGTTTGACCTGACTTACACTCAGGCGATGTTGGTGCAGTTTTGTTTTTTCAGTGCTTATTTTTTAGTGTCTTTGCCTGCCGGGCGCATCACCAGCCGTTTGGGTTATCAAAAAAGCATTGTAATAGGTTTGGTTATTGCAGGCATAGGTTGCATGATGTTTTATCCCGCAGCCGCTGTGCAAAGTTACCCGTTGTTTTTGGCGTCATTATTTGTGTTGGCTTCGGGCATCACCTTATTACAGGTGTCGGCTAATCCTTATGTCAGTATTTTAGGCGATGCAAAAACGGCTTCGTCACGACTGACCATGACTCAGGCTTTTAACTCGCTGGGCACAACCATCGCCCCATTTTTTGGCGCGTTATTGATTCTGGGTGTTGCGACCGATGCGGTGGTGACTGCCAGCGAACAGGCCGAAGCGGTACAGTTTCCTTATTTATTATTAGCGGGTGCCTTGTTTATGTTGGCGGCTGTTTTTGCCTATTTGAAGTTACCAGCGGCTGAGGCCGTTCAAAGTAAAGATGACGAAACACGCTCAGATGACGATAACGAATCTGCATGGAATTATCGTCATTTGGTGCTGGGTGCCGTGGGTATTTTTGTTTACGTGGGTGCTGAGGTTTCTATCGGCAGCTTCTTGGTTAACTTTTTGGGTGAAGAAAATATCGCTGCGATGGAAGAGTTGCAGGCGGCCAAATACATTGCCTATTAC
>JABSOG010001358.1 GCA_013216025.1 Algicola sp.
AGTTATTTGATTTAGAAAATGACCTGATGCTCAGAAGCACCTTTATTCGTCTGTCAAAAGACAGTGGCGCGTTGTTGCTCAACATGCATCACATTGCGTCAGACGGCTGGTCGATGGGTTTGTTGGTTAACGAGTTCTGGTCAGAGTATGGCGCCATTGATGCGGGTCAATCGAGCGCTTTTACGCCTTTGCCCATTCAATACGCCGATTATGCCAAGTGGCAGCGCGACTGGTTAGCGGGCGAAGTACTCGATGCTCAGTTGGCTTACTGGGAAAAACAACTGTTCGATTTGCCCCAAGTACACAGTTTGCCACTCGACCGAGCACGACCCAATACCCAGACTTTTAACGGTGATCAGCTTGATATATGCGCTGGGTTAAACACCCTCGAAGGGCTCAAACAACTGGCACTGAACAACAATGTGACTTTGTTTATGCTGTTGCAGGGGGCGTTCAGTTTATTGTTGTCGCGTCATTCAAACAGCGACGACATTGTGATGAGCGTCGCTGTGGCCAACCGCTTGAAAAAGGTACTGGAGCCAATCATCGGCTTTTTTGTCAATACCTTGGTATTAAGAACCGATTGCGGCAGTAACCCGACATTTACCGAGTACCTTGGCAAACTCAAAACTACCCATTTAGACGCACAGGCCAATCAAGACGTGCCGTTTGAATTGTTGGTCGAACGACTTAAACCCACCCGAAGCACTGCCCACGGGCCGCTGTTTCAAATCATGTTTGCGATGGACAACAACCAAAGTAGCGACAGCAGCCTTGAGCTAAATGATTTAAAGCTCAGTGCACTTTCTACAAATGAAGACCAAGTGACGGTCGCCAAGTTCGAACTGACCTTAAACGCCTTCGAAGCGCCAGACGGTTTGCATTTTAATTTTGAATACAACAGCGACCTGTTCGATAGTGCAACCATACAAAGATTGGGCACCCATTTGTTGTGTTTGCTCGATGGCATTGTCGCCAATCCAAATCAGCGCATCGGTTTGTTGCCAATGCTCAGCGCTGATGAACAATACGAATTAATACAGGGTTTAAACAATAACCCAATTGAATTCCCCCAACACCTATCTCAACACCAGTCACAACGTCAATCCGTCCATCAATGGTTTGAACAACAGGCGATGCAGACCCCAGACAACATTGCACTGGAAGAAGGCACACAGCAGCTTAGCTATCAGGCGCTCAACGAAAAGGCTGACCGACTGGCAGGTTACCTCATTACCCAAGGCGTTGACGCCGATGTGATGGTGGGCATTTGCATCAAACGTTCGATTGATTTAGTGATTGGTCTCTTGGCTATTCTCAAAGCGGGCGGGGCGTATCTGCCGATTGACCCAAGTTACCCGAAAAGCCGCATAGACTATATGATTAAAGACAGTGGCATTGGCTTACTGCTCACTCAAAAAGACTTGATTGCCCCCGTTAATTTGACCACGGTTTATGTCAGTGAGTTTGACTATTCACAAGCGCATTCACACAGCCATCAAGACCACCATCAAAACGATCATCAAAACAATAGCCCGAATAACCTCGCGTATGTCATTTACACCTCAGGTTCGACCGGTCAGCCCAAGGGGGTTTTAAACGAACACGGGGCTTTAATGAATCTGTGTCAGTGGCACATTAACGATTTTAATACCGACAGTAACAGCCGGGCAACACACTTGTGC
>JABSOG010000135.1 GCA_013216025.1 Algicola sp.
GCCGTCAGGAGCGTCTCATGAGTGACTTTCTTGGCGATAATATAGTAAGCGACTATATTATTCCTTTGGTGATTTTGGTGGTACTACTACTGGCGGGTGCTTGGTCAACCTGGCTTGAGCGCCGAATTCTCGCTTGGTGGCAAGACCGTCTTGGTCCCAACCGCGTAGGCCCATTTGGTTTGCTGCAAGTAGTGGCCGACATGATCAAAATCTTCACCAAAGAAGATTGGATCCCGCCCTTCGCCGACAAAGTATTGTTTGTTATCGCCCCGATGATTGTGATGATCATGATGATGCTCGGGTTTGCCATCATACCTTTTGCCCCCGACATTCAAATCTCCCAATTCGACCACGGCCTGCTGTTTTTACTGGCCATCAGTTCACTATCGGTTTACAGCATAATGCTCGCGGGCTTTTCGTCGAATAGTAAATATGCGCTGCTCGGCGCCATGCGTACCGCCGCCCAAATGCTCAGCTACGAAGTTTTCATGGGTTTGGCGATTATGGGGGTGGTTATCGTCGCCGACAGTTTCAGCCTTAGCAAAATTGTAGAAGCCCAGGCAGACATGTGGTTTATCGTCGCCCAACCGCTCGGCTTTTTCTTGTTTTTATTTGCCGGTATCGCCGAAAGCCATCGGGCCCCGTTTGACTTGCCAGAAGCCGAAACCGAAATTGTGGCGGGTTTTCACACCGAATACGCCAGTATGAAATTCGGCATGTTTTTCATCGGTGAATACCTAGGTGTCATTCTTATCTCGGCGCTTATCACCACCTTATACTTTGGTGGCTGGCAAGGACCATTTTTGCCACCGCTCATGTGGTTTATCTTGAAAACCAGCTTTTTTGTGTTGTTTTTCATCTTGTTACGAGCCGCCATCCCGCGTCCGCGCTACGACCAGTTAATGGCGTTCGGTTGGTACATTTTGTTGCCTTTGGCATTGTTGAACCTGTTGGTGACCGCTGCGTGGCAGCTGTCTCCAACGCTTTAGGCATAAGGATAACCCCATTATGATGAGTCAAATCCGAACCTTAATCAGCATATTAAAGCATTCGTTTACCAAAACGGACACTGTTCAGTATCCTGAAGAAAAACCTTATTTATCGCCCCGCTACCGTGGCCGCATTGTACTGACCCGCGACCCAGACGGCGAAGAACGCTGCGTGGCCTGTAATCTATGTTCAGTCGCCTGCCCAGTCGATTGTATCGCGGTAGAAAAAACCGAAACCGAAGATGGCCGCTGGATGGCCGACACCTTCAGGATCAATTTTTCGCGCTGCATTATGTGCGGTTTTTGCGAAGAAGCCTGCCCCACCCATGCCATTCAACTGACCCCAGATGTCGAAATGGGTGAATACAACCGGCAAAATTTGGTTTACGAAAAAGAACACTTGCTGATTGATGGCCCGGGCAAATATCACGACTACAACTTTTACAAAGTCTGTGGCAAAGCCATTGGCGGCAAGGAAAAAGGCGAAGCACTCAACGAGAAACCGCCAATAGACATCAGGAGCTTGATGCCATGATTGAAGTAATGTTTTTTATCGCCGCTGCGGTGGCCATTATCAGCGCCGCCATGACGGTTACCGCCCACAACGCGGTGCACGGTCTGTTGTATTTGGTGGTGACCATGTTGGCCATTAGCTTAATCTTCTTTTTGCTCGGTTCACCTTTTGCCGCCGCGCTGCAAGTCATTGTTTATGCTGGGGCAATCATGGTGTTGTTTATTTTCGTCACCATGATGTTACATCAGGGCGAAAAAAGCCTGCTGGCCGAAAAGCAGTTGTTTCAAATCTCAGGCTCGGTCGGCGCGTTTTTGCTGTCGGCGGTGTTATTGGTCGAATTAGTTTATGTGCTCGGCGGTTTTGCCAGCCCACAATTAATTAACGGCAATGAAGGTTATTTCACTATTCAAACCATTACAGTAAAAGAGTTGGGCACCCAATTATACGGTCCTTATCAACTGTTGGTGGTCATTGCGGCGATGATGCTTTTATCCGCCCTGATCAGTGCAATACACATTGCCAGACGACAAAAAAATCCTACGGAATCGGGTGAAGAGCTCTTACAAGGTAATGTACAAGAAAAAGAACAAGTAGAAGGGGATCAAACCGTATGATATCGATTCACTGGCTGTTATTTCTCTCGCTCGCGCTGTTCAGTATTGGCGCTTATGGCGTGGTGGCCCGGCGTAACTTGCTGTTTATACTGCTCTCCTTGGAGATCATGCTTAACGCTGTGGTGCTTTTGTTTGTTGCGGGGTCGAGTTTTCATGGCAACCCCGATGGTCAAATCATGTATCTGCTGATCTTAACCTTGGCAGCCTCCGAAGTGGCAGTGGGCCTTGGCCTAGTGATCCACATGTATCGACAACATCATACCCTTGATGTTGACAAACTTTCTCAGTTACGGGGTTGATATGCAAATACCAGACTCGCTATTGATGTTCATACCACTGCTGCCTTTAATCAGCAGCTTGATATTGATTTTCGTCAATCCGCCAAAAAAAATGGTGACCCTGCTGGGCGTTGGCTCAGTTGGCTTAGCTGCCTTAATCGCGCTACTTTTTAACATCAGCCTGTGGGGCCAAACCGACTTTGTGATTCGCGCAGGGTTTGGCAACTGGATGACCATCGACAAATTGGTCATCAACTTCGATTTTTATCTCGATGCCTTGTCATTGGTGATGATTAGCATCATCACCGGAGTCGGTTTTTTCATCCACCTTTATTCCACCGGGTTTATGGATGAAGACACCGATTATCGGCGCTATTTTGCTTACCTGAACATGTTTGTTTCAGCCATGCTGATTTTGGTGCTGGCCGACAACATGCTGCTGTTATATCTGGGCTGGGAAGGCGTGGGTTTGTGCAGTTACCTGTTGATTGGCTTTTGGTATAAAAACCGCGATAACAACATGGCCGCCAACAAAGCGTTTTTAATCACCCGTATCGGCGATACCGGCATGGCGATTGGCTTGTTTTTATTGTTCTATCAGCTGGGCACGTTAAACATTCAAGACATGCAAGTTCAGGCTGCTGCAGTATGGGCACCCGGAAACGATATGGCGACTTTATGTTGCTTGCTGTTACTCGCCGGAGCCGTGGGTAAATCAGCGCAACTACCATTGCAAAACTGGCTACCAGATGCGATGGCGGGTCCAACACCTGTCAGCGCCTTGATACACGCGGCAACCATGGTGACCGCTGGTGTTTACCTGATTGCCCGTAACACCCAATTATTCCAATTGTCGCCTGATGCAATGTTCGCCGTCGCGCTGGTTGGCACTTTCACCCTGCTACTTGCGGCCACCGCAGCCATGGTGCAAAACGATGTAAAACGCATACTGGCCTACTCCACCATTTCGCAAATTGGTTACATGTTTTTAGCCTTGGGCGTTGGTGCAGGTTCGGTCGCGGTCTTCCACCTAATGACCCATGCCTTCTTTAAAGCCTTGTTGTTCTTGAGCGCGGGTGCTTTGATTTACAGCGTGCATCACGAACACAACATCTTCAAAATGGGTGGGTTATTGAAAAAACTCCCCGTTGTCGCTGCCTCTTTCGCCGTGGGTTGTGCCGCCCTTGCTTCACTACCCTTTACGTCTGGATTCTTCAGTAAAGAATCGATTCTTGAAAAAATCGTCGACTCTGGCCATACCGAATTATGGTGGGCAGCCGTTGCAGGCGCGTTTATCACCGCCTTTTACAGTGGTCGATTATTCTTTGTGGTGTTTTTAGGCAAGATGCAACAAAAACCCAATCACACCCCAACCAAAACCATGCACATAGCGCTGTTGGTGTTAATTGTGCCGTCAATATTTGCCTGGATGCAGCCGCAAGGTTTGGTCGCATTGATGCCCGGTTTGCCCTCAAAAGGGTTAAGTGTGTTACAGCACTGGTTGCCAATTTTCACCCCCATCGCCGCACTGGCACTGGCCTTTGGCCTGTATAGAGCCAACTTCTTTGGGTCAGAGCTTAAATCACCCGTTCTTCGTAATATCCACCAACTGCTCAAAAGCGGTTGGGGGTTCGATTTTATCTATCATCACTTGTTTGTGTTGCCGTTTAAATGGTTGTGTCACATCAACCGAAACGACATCATCGACCTGTTTTATCGACGATTGGAAGACACCGCGCGACTGTTGCACGGATTTGTCACCAGTTTTCAAAATGGCCGGTTGCGCAGTTACAGCGCCAGCTTGGTTTTATTCTGTGTGTTAGCCATTAGCTGGGTGGTACTGAAATGATTTTATTGTCACTGCTGTTAATCCCGCTGATAGGCGGCATAGTTGCCTGGTACAGCGAACGGATAAATCCCGACTATCCTCGCTGGGTAGCGCTGGCCGCCCTGATATTGTGCTGGGTGCCGATGTTACCTTATTTTAGTGCGTTCTCGTTGGAACAAATGCCACAATGGTTGGTCGACGAACCGATGCGCTGGATCCCCCGTTTAAACATCACCGCCCATTTAGCAATGGACGGACTGAGCTTTTTACTGGTTATACTAACGCTGGCGATGGGGCTGGTTGCGCTGTCTTCGGCGTGGACAGAAATCAAAAAACGCACTGGCTTTTTCTACCTCAACTTACTGTGGACACTAGCAGGCGTCATGGGTGTATTCTTGGCGATGGACTTGTTCTTGTTCTTCGTTTTCTGGGAAGTGATGCTGGTACCCATGTACTTGCTGATCGCCATTTGGGGTTACGAAAACCGCCAATATGCGGCGTTCAAATTCTTCTTATTCACCCAAGCTGGCGGTTTGTTGATGCTGCTGAGCATGGCAGGTCTGGTAATTGTGCATTACCAGCAAACCCACATATTGAGCTTTGACTACACCGTATTGGTGCAAAACCCCATCACTGGTGACTTGGCCTACTGGATAGCGGTAGGATTTACCGTCGCCTTTATTGTCAAATTACCCGCACTGCCCTTTCACAGCTGGTTGCCCGATGCTCACACTCAGGCACCGACCGCCGCCAGTGTGATATTGGCCGCCGTATTGCTCAAAACCGGCGGTTACGGATTGATTCGATTTGTACTGCCGTTGTTTCCAGATGCCGCCAAAGCCATCGCACCAATAATGATGACGATTGCTGGGGTCGGCGTGGTATATGGCGCAATGATGGCCTTTGTGCAAAAAGATTTAAAACGCCTGATAGCCTATTCAAGTGTCAGCCACATGGGTTTTGTATTGCTCGGCTGTTTTGCCATGAACATCTACGCCCTGCAAGGTGCGGTGATGCAGATGCTGGCGCATGGCATCAGCACTTCGGCCCTGTTTGTATTGGTGGGCATGATCCAATATCGCTTTAAAACCCGCGACTTAGACAAACTCGGCGGCCTGTGGCAGCAAGTGCCGCGCTTAAGTGCCATCGGATTATTTTTTGGTGTTGCCTCGCTAGGAATGCCCGGCCTAGGCAATTTTGTCGCCGAATTCTTGGTGCTAGTCGGTAGCTTCGAGCGTTACCCGTGGTACACCGTTGTCGCCGCATCGGGTTTAATTCTGGGTGCCATTTACTCGCTGCTCATCATCTACAAGACTTTCTTTGGTCCCCAAGGTGATGCTGTGAAAAGTGCTGAGGTACTCGACACCTCTAAGCGCGAAGCAACCACCTTGCTAGTGATGGTCGCTATTTTGGTTTTCATGGGTTTGCATCCACAACCGTTTATGGACATGGTGCAATCTAATCTGCTGCAAACAATCGCAAAAGGACTGTTATGAGCCTTCATTATTTACCCGCCATAGTGCTGATTATTACAGTTTTGGTGTCGTTGATTTCATTAAGCCTCAAACGTCATCACGGCATTGCTTATTTGATTTGTGGCGGCGGCCTGTTGCTGACCATGTTGTCGTTGTTTGTGCAAATAGGCAAACCCGGCACCAGCAGCGAACTGTTTGTGTTTGATGCCATCACCCCATTTTTATCGCTGATATTGCTGATAGTTGTCAGCATGATATGGGTGCAATTGTACCAATGGTTAGAATCACTTGATGAGCGCAAAGAAGAGTATTATTTGCTGATGTTATTGGCGACATTAGGATCGCTGATCATGGTTGCCAGCAACCACTTCACCAGCTTCTTCTTGGGTTTAGAACTCATGAGTCTGTCGTTTGTTGGACTGGTCGCCTACTCGGGCAGAGAATTCAAAGGACAAGAAGCCGGAGTCAAATACCTTATTTTGTCGGCGGTTGCATCTGCACTAATGCTAATGGGCATGGCGATTTTGTATCTGCAATACGGCTCGTTGTCGTTCAACGACTTATCGATGCAAGGCGCATCAGGCACACTGCCCCCATGGGTTACGGTCACCGGCATCATATTCATACTTGGCGGGATGTTCTTCAAATTATCACTCGTACCCTGTCATTTGTGGGTTGCCGATTTGTTTGAAGGCGCACCACTGGCAACATCTGCCTTACTGGCCACACTGTCGAAATTGGCTGCATTTGTGGTATTATGGCGCATTTTCAACCTTGGTGGCTGGCACACCCACGAAGTAATAGTCGACATAGTCGCGGCGGTTGCAATCGCCTCGATGCTGGTTGGTAACTTTCTCGGTCTATTGCAAAACAACCTATTACGCTTGCTGGCCTACTCGTCAATCGCCCATTTTGGCTACTTGCTGATCATCCTGCTGTTGGCGGCGTCTCCCACCACCGCATTTTTGACCAGCACCTTTTCAACCGAAGCGGTGATTTTCTATCTAGTCGCCTACCTGTTCACCTTGGTTGGTGTATTCTCGGTATTAATGCAAATGCCACAAATTAAAACCCAACAAGACCTCACTGGCCTGTTTTGGCACAAACCCACCCTAGCGATAACCCTCTCGTTGTTGATGTTGTCGCTGGCAGGCATTCCGTTAACGATTGGTTTCATGGGCAAATTCTATCTTGTCCTCACAGCGGTAAATCACGAAATGTGGTGGTTATTGTCGGCATTGGTATTGGGCAGCATTATCGGCCTGTACTACTACCTGCGAGTGATCATGATGATGATTAAAGCACCTGATGGCGAGAGTGATTTCAGTGGTTTGACGATGACCACCAATGGCCAGATGCTGAATTATTTGATTATCTTTTTAGTGATTGGATTTGGCACTTTTCCGGCGGCGTTTAGTCAGTTGATTGAGACTTTGAGTCGGGGGTAGGTAACTTCAACAGCGGTGCACGAGGCCGCTTTAATATCCCCTCGATTTTCAATGCTAATACCTATAACAACACAAACAACCGGATGATCATGTTAAACAAAGCTATTTTGCTCTTGGCGATTTTTACAGCGTCTTTTGTTGCCACAAAAACCCATGCAACCGAAAATAAACAACCCCCTTCACCCCAGTTAGTGTCTCATGTTGGTTTGCTCAACGAACTGTCGTCACGCCGACAAACCAGTCGATTCTTTGCTGTGCAAAAAACCGCAATTACACTGGGCTTGTCTAAACATTTTGTCAACGTTGGTAGCGGTCAACTGTCATTTCAAATTAGAGATTTAGTTACCGTAGGGCGTAGACCTTTGGTGCTTTCTAGAGTGTACGACTCTAGCTTGGTTGGCGGCGCTGACTTTGGCGATGGTTGGCAACTTTCGCTGGCCGAAACAATTAAGGTATTAGATGATGGCACTTTACTTTATCGCGATGACACGGCTACTTTAAACCGGTTTGTGCCCACTACAGTCGGGTTTAAAATCGACCCCGCCAAAAACAGTGATATTAAGTCAGTAATGTTTAATGGTGAGGGTTTACTGCAAATCTCGTACTTAACCGGCTGGGTAAAACGGTTTGAAAAAATCGGTGGCAAACATCGCTTAGCAAGTATTACCGATAATAACATAAACAGCCTTTCACTTGTTTATCATGAAACTCAATTGGTTGAAGTTGTAGGCACTAATGGCCGAAAGGTAGACATCAAACGTGATGAAAAAGGTCGTATCGCCAACATTACAGACAACAACAATCGAGTTGTGCAATACCATTACAATCAAAAAGGGCAGCTCGAAGCAGTCGACGATTTAGGCGGTAATCGAACACAATACCAATATCACGGCAATGGCTTACTGCACAAAGTCACCGATCCCGAAGGCCAATTGGCAGCAAAATTCCGCTTTGGCAAAGACAACAAAGCGACCTTGGTAAAAGTCCGCGCCAGAAAGTTAAGATACAAATACAAAGGCAGTCAAACGCTTGTGACTGATGAAAGCGGCCAAACAACAGTTTTTAAGCAAAATAAGAAGGGAGTAACGACTTCTGTTACCACCGCAACTGGCTTTACCAGTCGAATCGTCTTGAACGAACGCAATCAAATTGACGAGCTTTGGCACCAAGAGCAAGGGCAAAAGGATGAATTACAGACGAAAATAGTTTACGACGATAATGGCAGACCTTTCCGTTACGACATAAACGGCAAACCCACCCAAATGGAACGAGAATTACAACAACACAGCTACCAATATGATGATGCCGGACGCCTGCTGTCAATTGGCGATACTGAATTTACCTATGATGCCCGAGGCAATTTAACCCAACACAAAACTGATAAATTCGTTCACACTTATCAATATGCCGATAACGGCGATGTACTGAGCGAATCAACAAGCCTGATGGGCTTGGCGGCAACCACAACCAATTACGCCTACAACAACGATGGCCAGTTAACCCGCATAAAAACCAACAATCAAACCTCCAAGTTCGAATACAACCTTATCGGCAAATTGAGCAAAGTCACCTTTCCCGATGGTGTCAGCCACAGCTACCAGTACGACAAATTAGGCTTTAGAAAACACACCAAACGCGGCGACACCAGTGCGGTAGATTACTTTTATGACAAGGTCGGCAACCTCAAAGAAACCAAAAAATACCAGCCTGGCGCTGCTATTGGTCACAGCAACAAAATCACCTTAAACGCCAATAATCAGGTAATGGTGGTCACAGGCGAAGGTCAAACACCAATGACCATAAAATACACTGCAAAGGGTAATCCAAGCACCATCAGCAAGGGCGAAAACAGCACCGAATATCAATATGACAACCTCGGCAGATTAACGACTGTGAATGACAGTCAAACGGGCCAAGTCAATTATACCTATCAAAAAGGCGAAGAAGGCATTCGTTTGCAGCTAGATGACAGAACCAAAGCAGCCAAAAGCAACCGAACTCAAGTTACAGCGCACAATCAAACTCAGGCCCAATTACAATACGCCCGCATGACAGGTTCACCTTGGCAATCGGTGATTTGGCATGAGTCATTGAACAAATTACTGGTGCCTTTGCCAAGTGAAATCAACGCACCCGACACCGGTTATCAATCGGCAAAACAGCGCAGGCGGTTACGTGACGCTAAATCTATAGTCAAAAGCAAACAGCTTGAGCACGACAAAGCTAGCAACAGCCAATTCACACCTAGTGAATATAATGTTGTGAATTGCCATCTTGGCGACGATGGTGAAGCAGGTGGTGTAAACCAAGACTGTTACCTCCATGGCGTTTTGCTCGACGATGCGAGCACGATAAAAGTAGGTATTCCTTATACATTCTCAGCTTTTGCAGTCGCAGGCAGCGAATGCGAACCAACATACAGTTTTGCCATAGATGGGGTTGTAAGAGGGCTAAGTGACAGCGGTTACTTTACGCATACTTTTGCCCAGTCAGGCAGTCATACGGTACAGAGCAATGCGCAATGTAGTCGATGTTCGGGTTACGCTGTGTGGGATGCTATGTCAGTTAATGTTAAAGCACAATACAAATTGGTCACTCAGACGATAGCTGAATTGCCATCAAATAAAAGCAGAGATATCATAGGTGTTGCGGAGCAGGTAACTCTGGACATTGAAAATGCAGATTTGCCCATTCAATGGTCATTGATATGCAGTTCGTTGACGAATTGCGGTTCTCTTGTCAATACACACACTGGAGGTGTCTTTTTTACGGCGCCAGATCGTGCTACAACCGTACTAATCACCGGAAAAATAGGTAATCAAACCCTAACAGCAAATTTTAAGATTATAGAACCCAGTGGCACACTCTACATCGCAAGACCCCAAACAAATATATACCATGAACATGGGCGGCCTTCAGCAGGCAGGTTAGCTGATATATACCTTCTCCCAGACACGGTTTCATTTGCCAATATTAAAATGCAAGAAAGTGTCACACTTGGTTATGGCACAGGCTATTTGCTAAATATGCATTTGACGCCTCATTATGCTGGCGAAATTTTACGAGCCGATGGTGGTTGGACGCAGGGATTTGGCACTAAAGTCAGTGGGGCTGATTTGATTCTATTGAAAACCGATGGGCATTTGGATTATAGCGATGGTACTTTTGAATGGAATATCCCACATATATTTTATGGAAGTGATGGCTTGCCAAAACAATACTCAACCTCAACGTTTTTTGCCCAAACAGATGACACAGGTAAAGTAAGCATTTCCAAAGGGGGTGATGGCGCGCCTTACATAACATTTTCAGCCGCTTTATTGTGCCCAACAACAACGCTGAATGGTCCAGCATATGTTTGCCCACTATAGAACCCGCTTTTGGAGAAAGACAATGGAACAGCTATTAACTAGTTTCCATCGGAATGCCGCATCACCCGAAATGCCCACTTTGCACAAGCGCGGCAGTTGGCGAGTTCAGGATGAAATACGAAACCTATTGAAAATAGGCCTTACGACTACGCTGCATAGCGCCCGTTCTGCCAAATTGGCAGATAGAAACTGTGTTTCCGGACGGGCACTAACCAGTTATATCCTGTTCATCGCATTGCTTATGATGAGTACTCACTCGTTAGGGGCAAACAATAATTTACAAATTGCGACAGAAAAGGCCATAACAGATTTAACCACTTTAATGGCGGCCAAAAAAGCCCCTTTTGATTTGTTGCTGCCCAAAGCATTGATCAAAATTAGTGCAAACACGCCTGATACCCCAGATAACAGGCGTGTTTTTTTATCTGCCTGGTTAAAAGGATTTGAATTGCTGACACTGCATACAACAAACGGCCCAAAAAAAGAGCTGTATCTCAACCTTGCACCGCCTGCTACAGAGGGAGAGTGGTCTATATCTGGAATGCACCCGCAAAGCGTCAAAAATGAGGCGCAGCGAAAGGCTTACATAAAGGCCTTAAAAGAAAATAGTGACAACATCAAGGCATCAAATTTCCAATCAGATCTACTCAAGGCGCAGCGTGTGTGGTTGGTGTTCTTCGACGGCTTTATGCGTCAGTATTATTCACAAACTAGCGATGCTGATTACAAATCACTTATTGATGCTGTTCACGCCGGGATCTCTAAAGGTGAAATTCAAAATAAACTGATCATGACGGTCAAAAAGCGGTGGGGGAAAGCCAATTAGCCAGCGTCACCCAAGGAGTACACTCTATTGAATATCAAATATGTAATGGTCTTGCTGCTTATTCTGCTCAATTTCATCGATCCTAGTCACGCTGAAACCCCTCTACAAAGCGCATCGCAGTACCGAAACTTTTGGGGTTTTTGGTGTTAAGTAATTAACACCCAAAGGATGGGACTATGAAGAGCTTGTACAGCAGAGGTAAATCAGCCCAGCCCTGCAACAAATCTATCTAACAACACCAACCTGACTTGGTCGCAGATTTCATCTTCAAGGCGTGTCGAAATACTCGCTTTTAACCTTCTTAAAAAACGCGTGATAACAACTTTATCTTCTTCGAGCAGGTCATCTTTGATGGGCGCATGGACGATAATAAACGTCTTGGCAAGATCATCCAAAAAGGGCTCTGGCGGGTCCTCATAAAAATGCGGAATTTTGTGAAAAACATCTTTAGAGTCTTTGAATTTTTCGACCATTTCATTTGAGGAGGCGTTTTTAATCAACTTATTTAGCAGGTTCTGCTGTTCACTATCACCATGCGTCTTTTCTAATTTTATAAAGTCTGCTCTGCCACTGGCCAAATCGCTAAATTCAATAAAACGGCAACGATTGTTTTCAACATAAAAATAATCAACTGATTTTCGATTGCCTAAGCCGACCACCGTTTTGATACCACCTCGGCCATCAACGCGATAACCCTGCTGTTCTATTTTCAGATCAACACCACTGATTTCGTGATCCATATCCTCAATGTGTTGCGCAATCGCCTGCAAGAGTTGTGCTTTCATCTCAACAGACCTTATTTGTCAGCAAACAAATTATACAGGGGCATACCAAGGTCGGCTTTAACCGCATCGAGTTTTTTGAATATGGGTTTATCTTGGTTGATGGTGTTGCCATCATCTAGTTGCACCACAGAGAAATGTTCACCAACATCAAGCCCCTTTTCTTCGTGCTGCTCCATCATTTTTTCAATAGTTTCCATCATATCAAAGCTATGACTGGCCATGATGATCCTCACTCCGGCAACACTAAGCTGATACAAAACCTGGATCATCACTTGCTGCCACGCCGGGTGCAGGTTGACTTCGGGTTCATCCATAATCAATACACTGTTAGGTACAATGACATTTTTCTCAAGCAGTAACGAGATAAGGCCTAAGGAAGTAGTGCCAGAGGCGGTTTGGTTCAAATCGACACCGAAGGATTCACCATTTTTATTTTGACTGTAGAACTGCAAATCACCGCTTTGAGATATTTGAATTTGGCCACCGATGCATTTGTTGATGGTGTTTTTGAGTTTTACCAAGTCTTCGTGAACTTCGTCTTGAATAACATCGACATTCAATAGTGCAAAGATATCCAAAATATATTCGGGGGTATTTTTGAGTACTTTTTGCTGGTGCTTTCTTTGTTTACTTTCGCTTTGATCATTTTGAGTGCTCATCCAGTCTTTCAATACATCTTTGATTTTCCAATAGATAGGCGATTCGAGGTAAACGACGTTTTCGATTTGTTGCGAATCCTCAATGCCTTGAGCTTGAAAACTAAGTTCTATACGTGTTGAGTCAATGAGCAATTGACTCATATCATCACCAATATCAATCTTTGCATCATCGGCTACCGATAAAACCTGCCCCATCTCACTAGAAAAGTGCTCTTTATTAAGAGATCGAAAAACACCATACAAAGCCCGGGTGATAAAGCTTTTACCAGACGAATTTTTTCCTGCAATCACAGTAAAAGGTTTTAACGGAAATTGCGCGTGTTGAATTTTTCCGAAGTTATTAATTGTTACGTCGATGTTTTTCATAGGTTTATCGTTAGCTTTCAAATATAGATTGGATACATTGTATCTACTGCAAAGAGACTCAAAACATATCAGGGATTTGCCTACCCGACTAACCATAAACAAGTAAATTGAGAAAACAGGTATTTAATTGTCCGAGTTCTTAACCGATTCACCAACAATCTCATTCAACAACTTCAACCGAGCTCGATTAACCTCATTATCCTTAAAAGCCACGACCAAGGCTTTGGTGCGAATGCTGGGCACCAGCGTTTGGATATTGTCTAGGTTTTGTAATTTGGCATTAAAATGCATCACTTTAGGGTCTGTCAGAGCCACATCGCAGCGCTTTTTTGACAACATTTTTACGATGGTTGCTTCATCGGGGGATTTGACCGTATTTGCCGGATGGTTCTTCATCGCTTGTTCTATATCGGCTGGAAAAACGTAAGTGCTTACTATACAAACTTTGTGGGCACTGAACAGTGCTTCGGGGTTTTGCCAGTTAATTTGGACCCCTTTATAACCGATAACGCCAATAGATGACCAATCGATTGGTTTTGAACCGATAAATCCTGCTTTGACCTCCTCGGGCCAGGCGGGGAAATAACCGACATAATCGGGGTTTTGTCTTGCCAATTCTTGCGCTCTTAACCAAGGGTAAAACTCAACAACCAAGTTGATGTTGCGTTTTTTCAGCAAGGTTCTTAGTTTTTGTATCGACAGGCCATTGTTTTGGGCTTTGGAATCAGAATAAGGTTGCCAGTCAAGTGAAGTGATTTTCCATGTTTGCGCCATCAACTTTCCCGGAGCAAGTATTGTTGACAAGGAAATGATGGATGCAAAAAGCAGTTGTGATAAATTCATATTCAAAGTGTATAACAAATACAGTCAGTTGGTAGTATATACCCATTCAGTATCAAGTTATGCTTGAACGAAAAGCAGCTC
>JABSOG010001359.1 GCA_013216025.1 Algicola sp.
ACCCATCGACCATTGCCATCGCCAATTTCGTGGCTTTTGGCGCGACCGATTTTGACATCTCAAGCGCTTATACTTCTTTATATAACGCCGCGACCAAGGCCAGCGAGTTAGATTTAAGCAACGAAGGTTGCCCGGTATTTTGTCGCGGCCAACATCCTTCTTTAGACCAATGGTTATCAATCAATTATATCTCTGATCAGTCCAACAGTTGGGAAGGCGCGTCTGAAACCCTCGAACAGGCCTCGGCAGATTTTGCCTTGTCACAGCTTGCGTATCGTTTGGACCAAGACAAAGCAGGACAAACTTTACTGAACCGTTCAAGCTACTGGAAAAACCTGTTTAACCCCAAAACTGATTACATTCAGGGTCGTAATAAAGACGGCAGCTGGAAGGCTGATTTTGATCCGAACAGCGCACATTTGTTTGTTGAAGGCAGCCCAGCGCAATATTTGTGGATGGTGCCTTTTGATGGCAGAGGTTTGAGTAATCTTGTCGGCGGTGATGCAACCATGGTCAAACGGTTAGACAGTCACTTTCACAAACCAGACGGCAGCTGGGTATTGTTCCGCGACGATGCCACTTATGCGGATGTATCCAATCAACCGTCAATTGCCACGCCGTGGATGTATTTGTTCACCGGCCACGCCTACAAAACCCAAGACACGGTTCGCGAAACCATCAAACAGTTGTGGCACAACTCCACCAAGGGTATTCCGGGGCAAGACGATCTGGGTCAAATGTCATCGTGGTATGTATTCTCTGCCTTGGGGTTGTATCCATTGACCCCGGGCCGAGCTGACTTGGTGCTTTCAAGCCCTATTTTCTCTGATACCCAAATCGGCAATCTGACCATCACCGCGACCGGTGCGTCAGACAAAAACCGCTTTATTAACCGCTTGAGCGTTAATGGTGTGCCCAGCAATAAAAGTTGGATTAACGAATCCTATATCAACAAACCTGTTGCATTAAGTTTTGAGTTATCAACTGAACCCAATATTCACTTTGGCTCATTGATGGCCGACCGTCCGCCTTCGTATTCAACACCAACCTTTGTGAGGAAATAACATGAGCACTTCACAAGGCCGTTCGCAAGGGCAGCGATTTGCCTTTATCGCCATGACCTCGCTGTTTTTTATCTGGGGGTTTATCACCGCGCTTAACGACATTCTCATTCCACACCTTAAGGCCGCGTTTGAGTTGAGTTACACCCAAGCTATGCTGGTTCAATTTGCTTTCTTTGGCGCTTACTTTATTGTGTCGCCATTTGCAGGCAAGTTGATTGAAAAAATCGGCTACCTAAACGGTATCATCACCGGGCTACTGACCATCGCACTGGGCTGTTTACTGTTTTACCCTGCCGCGCAGGTAGAAGTCTACGGCTTGTTCTTGCTTGGACTATTTGTTCTGGCGGGCGGAATAACCATTTTGCAGGTGGCCGCCAACCCGTATGTCGCTCAGTTGGGATCGCAAAACACCGCCGCCAGCCGTTTGAATTTGGCACAGGCCATCAACTCTTTGGGTCATACACTGGGGCCAATGTTTGGTGCGGTGCTGATTTTTGGCGCTGCGGCTCAGGTTATCAGCCCATCAACGGTCCAATTGCCTTATTTGATTTTGGCCAGTGTCATGATTGCCACCGCATTAAACTTTAAGTTTTTGCATCTGCCAACTATCCAATCCC
>JABSOG010001360.1 GCA_013216025.1 Algicola sp.
TCACCACTGGCGTACATCAGTCCGAGCAGCGATTGGGCAACAGCGCTGCCTTTGAGTGCGGCGCGGCGAAACAACTTGGCCGCCTTGCCATAATTATGGTTGGCATAGGCCTCTTGGCCTTCTTCAAGGCGGGCTTGAATGTCGTATTTGGCCTGTGCCACACCACTAAACAGTAGAACCACAGCCAAAAACCCACAAAAACAAAACGTTGAACCTTTCATATCAAAAAGCCCCATTAGACAAGCGATAGGATAAGTATGGTAAAAAGTCGGATTATGAGCAAATTTTGGTCACAACAATGTCGTGATTAATAGCGTTTAAGACTCTTGCAACTCAAACGACCCTCGGGCCAATTCGTGACCATTGACAATAACAGCCAAACCATGTGCACCAGGATAGTATTTTCGGGTCGAAATAGGCTTGAATGAATAGCGTTTGCTGACTTGCTTAGTCGACTGTTGATAATCAGATTCAGCCACTTTAAACACTTTACGCGCCTGTTTGCCGTTGCTCTTCATAAAATCAACGGCGTACTCAATGCGCAAC
This sequence comes from Algicola sp., assembly GCA_013216025.1. Taxonomy (GTDB): domain Bacteria; phylum Pseudomonadota; class Gammaproteobacteria; order Enterobacterales; family Alteromonadaceae; genus JABSOG01. The sequence continues at coordinate 547 of JABSOG010001360.1, forward strand.
CTGCCCAGCGGTTCGTTACCTGCACTTAACTCAAATGAATAAGCCAACGTTTCGCCCATTTTCACCGTTTTTTGTAGTTCAAAGGCTTCGACTTTAACATGCTCAGGCGCCATAAAACCAAACAGGGCAAGCACCCGCGCTTCGCCTTGTTTGAGCAAAGTACGACAGGCATGTTTAACAATCCTGTCGGTATGGGGGTGTTGTCCGTGCCATTCACCCGCCAGCTTAATCAGTAATTCGGGGTTGTCTTTTGAGATATCATTGAGATTATTGGCCACACTGCGGCGCACATATTCACTGTCATCGAGTTTCAATTTTTCGAGAATTTTAAGGACAAGTTGCGGGTCTTTTTTAAAGTCCGGCAGCGCCATCGCCCAAGGGAGTCTGGGCCGACAGCCTTCAGTTGCCAATCGGCGAATATGATAATTGTCTGAACCGGCCCACTCAAGCATTTGCGCCATCATCCGCTCGGGATAACGTTTGATGAAAGGCCGCACCGCAAATTCAGCGCTCGAATACTGGGTTAAAAACGCCATCGCCTCAATAGACGCCTCATAATCATCAAGACCAAAAAGTTCGACGAAACCAGGAAAGAACATATATTCAAACCGACAATAGTTGGCTGCCACCGGTTTGAGAATCGCCAATGCCTGACGATAATCGGGCGGCAAAAACTGCTGCAAGGTTTTGGATATGTGTGACATCCGCTCTTTTAGCTCTTTGGCGTCCCATTGACCGTCAAAGATAGTCAACTGAAAGTTATCTACGTCAAACGGGGCATATTGTGCTTTAACAGCATCACAAAGCGACTGGATAAACGCTTGGTTATAGGCGTTTTTTAACGGCTCAGGCATGGATTTTTACTTTGAGAGGATTTTGGGGTTATTGTGGCGGTTTTTGGTGGTATGGGCAAGTGTATAAAGGCTTGCCACAAAACCTGTAACGAGCACATATGGAGGATGGGTTAGGTGAGGAACGAGCCGTAACCCATCGGGCGATATCATAACCCATAACCAAACCATCATTCATACCAAGGATTAGCGATTAACGACAAGTAGCCGATGGGTCGCCTACATGGATGTTGGCGAGGTGGTTGCGCCGGGAGCCTGCAACCTTTACGCGCAAGCGCTAACTA
>JABSOG010001361.1 GCA_013216025.1 Algicola sp.
CCATCAAATTAAATCAATGCAGCTTCGTTCAGGTGTTGTTGCTTGAGTGTGATCTTAGTGGTCAGGACTTAAGGTCAATGGTATTGAAACAGTGCACCTGTATTGAAAGTGTGTTTATTGGCACTCAATTGGCTGGCGCTGACCTGCAGGGGTCCAACTTTTCACAGTGCGTGATAAGCGAGGTTGATTTTAGCGGCGCGTTGTTATCCCAGGCGCTGTTTATCGACAGCAAAATAAAAGACTGCTGCTTTGATAAAGCCGATTTGACCAGCACCAACTTTCAAGGGGCGGTGGTTGAAGACAGCCGTTTTGTTGGTTGCCCGATGGAACAAACGTGGATGAAAGGCATCAAGGCCAAAAATGTGGATTATAGCCAGGCTGATTTAAGTTATGCCAATTTCAGTTATGGTGAGTTGAAGGCGTGCAACTTTTCGGTTTGTAAATTATTACGCACAGTCGTTCACGCGGTGGTAGAAGAAGAGTGTGAGTGGCAGGGTGCTGACATAAGCCAACTGCTGACCACAGACCCGGATCAACAAGTGATTGATGAAAAATTAAAAACCTTTGGAGTGACCCCATGAACAGCTGTTTAAAGTTAGCCCCGCAAGTCGAACCAACCCCGTTAACGGTTAAATACACCGGGAAAATAACCGAATATGACCAAAAAAGTCAAAACTGGATTGTAGATGGCGTGTTTAAAGCGGCGTGCGCGCTCAGTTTGTTGGTTAAACCCTGTGTCGGCGACAACGTGTGTTTTATTGAGTTGGATAATCAATATTACATAGTGCAATTGTTGTCTCGTCAGAACAGAGGTGGGGAATTATTGCTGGAGTCGCAGCAAAAAGTACACTGGGTGGCCCCCGAGTTACGTTTTACCGCATTTGATAGATTGGAGCTGGTGTCGTTAAACAAGGTTGCGGTGATGGGCAAAGATTACGTGATGACTGCGACGAATACGATGATCCACCAGGCAGAAAAGCTGATCCAGCAAGTCGGTCAGTTTTCGCTAACGGCCAAGGGTTTGTTGAGGTTGAACGGCAAGCAGCAGGTGATCACCGCAGAAAAAGACGTTCGAATCGATGGCAAACGAATCAATATGGGATGAAGAGGTACGAAAGCGAGGGCCCGCAGCTTTTGTACCTCTGAATTGAAGCCAAGGATGGCGACAGGGATGAACCACCATGGATGGTTTATAACGACCTGCCTTTAATCGAGCTTGATATTTTTGTACCTCTGAATTGGAGCCAAGGCGGTCCGACGCTTCGGTGGCGACAGGGATGAACCACCATGGATGGTTTATAACGACTTAGCGTAATTGCCAACTTTGTGGATAAATCTACGTTATGGCTATATTTGACAACAACCAAGGTAGGACGCTTCGCCGCTGCCGCGAATTATCCACAAGCTGAGTAAATACTTAATTCCTTAAATTATGGAGAAAAAAAATGTTTGCAAATATCCAATTTTTTGCCGTTAGCTTGGGTTTTCCCGATGTCTGTAAAACCATCGTCGTGGGGGTGATAGTGCAGGCACTTACAAAGATTAACAACTTTACGTAAGGAGGTGATCCAGCCCCAGGTTCCCCTAGGGCTACCTTGTTAAGTCTTCACCCCAGTCATGAACCACACTGTGGTCATCGCCCTCCCGAAGGTTAAGCTAATGACTTCTGGTGCAGCCCACT
>JABSOG010001362.1 GCA_013216025.1 Algicola sp.
TCCGTGCACACCGTGCCTCTGTGTTCCCTCCGTGTGGATCGCCCTTGATTTTATCTTTATTTTCTTCTCTCACGCTTGTCCCATCTGGTGAATGTTATGATGCTGGTTAGCAGCTGAGCGTCTGTTGATTGATTTAAACCCGTAATCCCTCCGCTTTATAGCTCTCTATAAACCTGACGATTGGCTTCTTTAGTTAGCACTATGGTGCGGGTTTTGGCGGCATAATCTTGCAAAGATTGACGATTTTTAAAATCGACCAACACCCATAAATTGCCAAGACCGGCCAAAGACACATAAAAACGGATAATTGCCTGTTTGATTGAAATCATCTTGCCGTTTTGATCAACCACACGTAAACGCCATGCCCGCATACCAATGGTTTGGCCGCCACGCACCCAAAAGTAACAGAAAAACGCGGTCAAGCAAGACAGCAAATACACTTTGAATACCCAGCCGGCAGTCAAGTAAGCCCCCATATCTTCATAACCAGTCAAATCAATCCAACCGATGGCTTCTAGTATTTTGGTGAAAATAAAACCAACAACCGTAGATAACATCGCAATGGCTACTGCGGTTAAAAAGTCATAAACCCACGAAGCAAAACGGCGCATAAAAGGGGCCGATTGGAAGTCTTCGGGGTGGGTTTTAATGGGGGTTTTATCTGTGCTCATGGGCGGATAAGTTCTGGTCAAAAATAAAGGCGCGTAGTTTAGCAAAATATTGGCGTTGGCGCAGGTCTTTTGATAAATCTGCTGCGCATTTTTATTCGGGCGTTTTTTAGAACGCCCGTTTGTTTTCTTGTCTTTGTCTCTATCGTTTAAATTGTTTCACCACGGCGATAATGCGGTTGCCAAATCCTTGGCCTACCGCTGTTGTTGGGTGCGGTTCGCTTTCATCCGTGTTTTGCTCGGCTATCAATTCTAAGGCGTAGTTGGCTGATGCGCACTCAGGGGTTTTATCTAAAACTTCTCCTGCCAGTTTCGCACCGGTTTCTAAATCATTTCGCAGCACGGCAATCACCGCCAATGCGCCTTGGCTTTCAGCAAAATTGGCATCTAACGCCAGCGCTTTGTTGAAGGTTAATGCGGCTACGTCAAACTCTCCGGCCATGCAATAACACCAGCCCAAAAAGTACAGGCTGCCGATGTGATCCGGCATTAACTTCAAGGTTTTTTCAAACGATTTGATGGCGGGAGGGATTTCTAGTGAGAAGAATTCAACCTCACCTTGTAGCGCCAACATTCGGCCGCTGTTGGGTTTTAATTTCAACACTTTGCGGATGGCTCTGCCGCCACGGACCATATTACGTTCACTGACTAACAAGCTGGCTTTGGTTTGCAATGCATCGACCTGATCAGCTTTGAGTGACAGGGTCCGTTGGCTGGTGGCAAAAGCTTGGTCGAACTGGCCTAGATCAAGACGTAGTAACGACAACAGCCCCAAACCCTCTGCTGAAGTGGTTTCGGCAATTAAATTGGCCGCCTGTTCAAAAGCGTCTTGACGTTGCAATACCCGGGCAACAATGACTTTGGTTTCGGGGATTAACTTGGCATTGGTTGCCAGCTCGGCAACCTTTTGGTATTGACCGGTCAAAAAGTGGGTCAATGCAGATTAGTGCAACGAGATGTGGTGATTTTCGGTGACTTCGCACAGCGGTATGGCTTCCTCGACGGCCAAGTT
>JABSOG010001363.1 GCA_013216025.1 Algicola sp.
CCGACAGCCAATGGTTGTCGATGTTCCCTGAGGTTATTGATGCAAGTATTTATGATGATTTGCTAAACGACATTAAAGCCTGTTGCAGCGCGGGTTCTTTGGCATTGGCGCTAAGTGAATTCAGTGTCGAGACTGACGCACCCGTGACACCCATTATCCTCGACAGCACCGCCATTAAAGCGATTGTTTGGCAAAAAGTTAACGCTGAGGATTACGCTACCCCCTCGCTGGCCACTACTGGCATGATTTGGTTGCGGGTTAAACCCAAACCCACATTCACTGACTACACCGTGCAAGCAATCGACAGTTTGTATTTTAATACCGTGTCGGCTTCAGCGCAGGAGACCTTTCGTTCACTCAAACTGGGGGTCAGCAACGGCAAACCCAATCAGTGTTTCAAGTTGCCCAAAACGCCGTTATTGTTCGATACCTTGAGCCAACAACCTAAATTGGCGGTGATCAGCATCGAAAACAACGCCGAACAGGTGTGGCAGTGGGTCAGCGACTTTTACGAGGCGCAGCCCGATTCGTTGTATTACAGCTTTGAACCCTTGGCTCAGTCGGTGCAGTTTGGTGATGGTTTGTTTGGTGCCATTCCCAACGCCGGGGCGCAAATTTATGTGGCACAAATGGAAGTGGGCGGCGGATTGGCCGCCAATGTTGGCAGTTTTACCATCAGTAAACTCAAGCGCGCCATCAGTCATGTCGACAGTGTGACCAATCCGCTGGCGGCTTTTGGTGGGCGCGATACCGAATCGTTTAAGCAAACCCGGCTGCGGGCGGCCCACGAAATCAAACACCGCGACCGAGCTGTGACCGCAGAAGATTTTGCCGAGTTGGCCCGCCAAACCCCCAGTGTACCAATACATGCGGCGTATGCCTTGGCGAACACCAAATTGACCCAAGTGGCCGCTGACGGTCAAACAATCGAGGTCTTTTTACAACTCAACGTACCGGGTGTGGTGACCGTGGTGATTCTACCCAACACCACCGATGACCAACCTTATCCGACCCCGCAAGACATCAAAGCGGTGTGTGCCTACCTTGATCAGCGGCGTTTGATCACCACCGAGTTGTACGTGGTTGGCCCTGAATATATCAGCATCGACTTGCTGTCGGTTGATGTCAGTATTCGAGATGGTTTCGACATCAGTGCCATCAGCCAGCGCGTGCAATCAATACTGCTCAACTTTTTCCACCCGGTCACCGGCGGCAAACAAGGTGACGGCTGGCCGTTTGGTGAGGATGTTTACCTGTCGGATATCTTCTGTCAAATTCTCGCCATCGACGGGGTTTCGCGGGCCTATAACCTCAAAGTTGAGATCAATGGCATGGCGCAAACCGATGATCGAATCACCATCGAAGGCCAGCAACTGATCAGCCTTAAAAGCAACGCCATGAACATCAAGGTGGATTATGAGTATTAACGACAATTTGCCCGCTCGGCGCAAACCGTTTTACCATCGCGTGACCGCCGATTATCGTTATGATGCCAGTAATAATGAAGGTAATAGTGAAGGTAATAGTGAAGGTAACGGTGGGAGCAAAAGCGGCTGGCGACAATGGCTAGAAACCGAAAACGGCGTGACGTTGAGCCCGCATCAAGGCCTACTCGAACTTAAAGATCACAATGTCGAAGCCTTGCCGATAGACGAATCAAAAGGGTCGTTTGGCGGTTTG
>JABSOG010001364.1 GCA_013216025.1 Algicola sp.
TGAACTGTATATCGGCGGCGACAGTCTGGCTCGGGGTTATCTTAATCGTCCTGGGTTAACGGCAGATACCTTTATCGAAAACCCCTTCGACCCAGACAGCCAGCGCCGATTGTATAAAACCGGCGATTTGGTGTCATATTTAGACAGTGGCGAACTTGCCTTTGTTGGGCGTAGTGACGCACAAGTTAAAATTCGCGGTTTTCGTATAGAGTTAGGCGAAATCGAGCATCAACTACTGCAACTATCAGCCGTTAATAGTGCTGTGGTGGTGGCTTGGTCAGAATCTGGCGATCATGAAAAGCGTCTGGTGGCTTATGTTACCAGCGAGACCGACAATGCGCTGGTGAGCCTGATGCGCGAACACCTGCAAGCCATTTTGCCGGACCATATGGTCCCCGCATTTTTTGTTGTGCTCGAGAAATTGCCATTAACCCCCAATGGCAAAATTGACCGCAAGGCCTTGCCTGCGCCCGATGGTTCGTTGTCATCAATCGATTATGTAGCACCGACAACCAAAACCGAAACTCAACTGGTGCAGACTTGGGCCAAACTGCTCAACCTAGCAGCAGACAAACTCAGTACCAACGCCAATTTCTTCGCTTGTGGCGGGCATTCTTTGATATTGGTGCGACTGGTGAGTGAAGTGCGCAGCCGTTTTGCGGTAGAACTGTCGATTAAAGCTGTTTTTGAAACGCCCCAACTGTCGCAAATGGCTGCATTGATTGATCAAGCTAATACCTCGACACGCTTTACTACAACACAATCACAGATAGTTCCCCTAGAGCGAGCTTCTGACAAAGCCAGCAATCAATTTTCAGCCTCTTTTGCTCAGCAACGATTGTGGTTCATCGACCAAATGGACGGCGCCAGTGTGCAATACAATATGCCCGGAGCAATGTCATTTAACGGGGTATTTGATGCGGTAATTGTCGAACAGGTTTTGGCGCGGATAATCGAGCGTCATGAGCCTTTGCGCACGTTTTTTACCAACAGTGATGATGGTCCACAGCAAATTATCAGGGCCGATTTTGACTTTAAACTGACAACCTTGGACTTAACCGAACTTGATGCTGATGCGCAGCAAACAGCAGTCGAAAAAGCGGTGAGACAAGATGCCAATGCATCCTTTAACCTCAGTGAAGACCTGATGCTCAGAAGTACCTTTATTCGCTTGTCGGCCAATGCCGGGGTTTTGTTGCTCAATATGCACCATATCGCTTCAGACGGTTGGTCGATGACGCTGTTGGTGAATGAGTTTTGGGCCCAGTATGATGCCATATTAACCGGCGCCGCAAATCCTTATCAACCCTTGAGCGTTCAATATGCCGATTATGCCCAGTGGCAACAGACACTGTTTGCAAAAGAGGCGTTTGTCACGCAGTTAGATTACTGGGATAAACAACTCTCTGGATTACCGCTGATACATGACTTGCCACTCGACCATATCAGGCCCAAAACACAGGGCTTTGACGGTGGCCGGGTATTGTTTGAAGTAAACCAAGCGACTGTTGACGGACTCAAATCGATTGCATTGTCGGCCAATGCCACTTTGTTTATGGTGTTGCACGGGGCCTTTTCGCTGTTGTTGTCTCGCCATTCAAATACCAACGATATTGTGGTCGGGGTACCAGTGGCCAACCGAATGCAACAAGCATTAGAGCCTATCATC
>JABSOG010001365.1 GCA_013216025.1 Algicola sp.
GCCCAGATAGCTCAGTCGGTAGAGCAGAGGATTGAAAATCCTCGTGTCCGTGGTTCGATTCCGCGTCTGGGCACCATTATTAAGACAAAAGCCTCAACTAACGTTGAGGCTTTTTTCGTTTATAATGGCGCATTGCGTAATCTTTAGATTGTGAAAACCATCCCTGGTTTTCATCGCAAGCGACCAGCTAAAGCTGTCCGAAATTGTTCCTGACAATTTTGTGTGATTTATATCCTCAGCGACATTCCAGCCTATTTTCCCACCAATATAGTGTGATCGCTCGATACCCACTTAAACGGCGCTCTGGCACAATACGACTTGAATTTAACTGCGAGGTCGATTGATGAAAAATAATACCGCGATGAATAGAGTCAGCAATATGGTAAAGAAGGGTATTGAGAAAGTGGTTGGTCCTGTCTGGTTATTTATCAGTCGATGGGTGGGCTTGAATGGCGTGGGTTTTGGAAATGCGCAATTTGGTCAGCAGATGGCGGGTAAAACGATAACAAAAACAAATAGTAATGCCGAGCAGGTGCAATCACCTGCCAATGACGACAATGAGACTAAACCTGCGCAAACGGTCTAGCGTTTACATCAAATCTTCGTCAGGACAGGGGCTGAAAAAGCTCTTTTCGGCCTCTTGTATATAACTGTTGTGAAGGTCTTGGTAATCGTCGTTCATGTCAAAACCCCAAAAATCACAAAACTGTTGGTAAGTCTTAATTTGGTCTGTCATCTCACTGCCTTGGTTTGTTGCTGTTTCACTGTTCATAACCTTAAGCATAAACCATTATTTTGAGATAGCCTATTACACCTTATTACAGCTAGTTACTCCGCCTTGTTTACTAACTTGACTTTGTTGACAGGCTCCTTAACATCTAAACAAATCTGATACAACGATGACCAGTTTTTACCTGTCACCCACAGGGTGTTGTCGTTGGCGTTGTAAGCAATGCCATTAAGCTCAGAAGCCTGCTTGTTTGAAGACTGTTTTTCTACCAATTTAGACAAGTTAAGCATCGCCCTGACTTTGCCCGTGACAGGGTTGATGATGGCAATGTGGTTGGTAAGCCACAGGTTGGCAAACAAATAACCGTTAATGTACTCCAATTCGTTGATATCAAGCACTGGTTCGCCTTTGGCGGTGACTTTGACCTTTTTGACGGGTTGCAATGTCTTTGGGTCTAAAAAGCTTAAAAATGCACTGCCGTCGCTGATAATTAAGTGTTTGTCGTCGTGAGTAATGCCCCAGCCATCGCCTAACAGCTTAAACTCGGCCAGTTGCGCCAGAGTGTTTTTGTCATAGACAAAGCCTTTTCTTTCTTGATAGGTAACTTGATATAACTTATCACCCCAAAGGGTCAGGCCCTCGCCAAAATATTGCTCTTCAAGCGACTTTTGCTTGAGTATCTTGCCCGTATTTAGCTGGCTTTTGATGACTTTAGACTTGCCGTAGTGGCCGGTGCTTTCATAAAGGTGGTTATCGTCAATCACCAGACCTTGGGTAAAGTTTTTTACATCGTGGGGCAGGCTGGCCAGTACTCGCGGGTACAGTTCGGTCACCGGCTGTTTCTGGCCCGGCTGTTTCTGGCCCGGCTGTTTTGGGCCCGGCTGTTTAGAATTAAGCAGGGCGCTGAGTTTTACCGGACACCCAGATTGCTGA
>JABSOG010001366.1 GCA_013216025.1 Algicola sp.
ACTTGGGGAGTACTACGTCCATCAGGGAGATATAAGACCCAATGTAGGCGATGATATAAAGGGAGAAATAAGCGAATACGATGATGAGCGTCTAATCATCATTTTAACCGATGTCACCGTAGAAAATAACGAATGGAATGAGATGCAACAATCAACTAAATCCCCCGAGGAATAAACCCTTTGCCGGTAGCCAACAAAGAAAAATTTGACAACGCTCAAGCGCAATGCAAATATTTGCCAAATCAACCCTCTTGGTAAACTCGGCCATGAAAGCCATCAAACGCAGCAATATCATTCTTAACGTCGACTCTTACAAAGCTTCTCATTATCTGCAATATCCGCCCAATACCACTTTTGTGTCGAGTTATATCGAAGCCCGTGGTGGCGATTTTGAGCAAGGCATATTTTTTGGTTTGCAGATGTTTATTAAGGATTATCTGTCTACCCCCATCACCACAGAAGATGTGGTCGAGGCCAAAGCCATCTTTGAAGCTCACGGAGTGCCCTTTCATGAGGCGGGTTGGCAGCATATTGTCGATAATTGCGAGGGTTACCTGCCGATCGAAATTCAAGCGTTACCCGAGGGTACTGTGGTCCCGGTGCAAAATGCGCTGGTTCAGGTGGTTAATACCGACCCCGAGTGCTTTTGGCTGACCAGTTATGTCGAAACCGCGCTGTTAAGAGCCGTTTGGTACCCGATGACCGTAGCGACCGGCTCGTGGCATTGCCGTCAAATCATTAAACGGTATCTGGATGAAACCGCCGACAACAGTGAAGGTCTGCCCTTTAAATTGCACGATTTTGGCGCCCGTGGTGCCACATCTGAAGAAGCCGCCGCTGTGGGCGGTTGTGCGCATTTGGTTAATTTTATGGGCACCGACACCATTAGTGCCATTGTTGCCGCCAGACGTTATTACAGTGCCGACATGGCGGGCTTCTCTATTCCAGCAGCCGAGCACAGCACCATGACCAGTTGGGGCAAAGACCACGAAACCGAGGCCTATGCCAATATGCTCAAGCAGTTTGCAGGCCCGGGAAAGTTGGTGGCGGTGGTCAGCGATTCGTATGACTTGTTCCACGCTATCGACACCATTTGGGGTGAAACGCTGATTGATGAAGTTAAAAACTGTGGCGGTACGGTTGTTGTCAGGCCCGACAGTGGTGAGCCGGTCGAGATTGTGCTTAAAACCCTCGAACACTTAATGAACAAATTCGGCCACACAGTTAACAGCAAAGGTTACCGCATGCTGCCCGATTGCATTCGAGTGATACAGGGCGATGGTGTCTCGCGTCATGCCATTGAAGATATTCTAGAAGCGATGAAGCATAACAAACTCAGCGCCGACAACGTAGCCTTTGGCATGGGCGGCGAACTGCTGCAAAAACTCAACCGCGATACCATGAAATTTGCGATGAAGGCATCGGCAGTCAAAGTAGACGGGCAATGGCGTGATGTGTTTAAAGATCCGGTGACCGATCACGGTAAACGTTCGAAAAAAGGCCGTTTGGCTGTGGTAAAAGATAACGCAGGGGTATTCCAGACCATTGCTGAGCAAGCGTTAGGCGAACAGCAAAATCACCTGCAAACCGTGTTTAAGAACGGTGAGTTGTTGATTGAAACCAGTTTTGATGAAATTAGGGCACGGGCTACGGTGCTGTAG
>JABSOG010001367.1 GCA_013216025.1 Algicola sp.
GCAGGGCGTGTGTATAGCTACAATACCAACGGCGGCATTGTTACCGGTGATGGTATGTCACTGGCTTATCGCCATGGTATTGCACTGCGCGATATGGAGTTTGTGCAATATCACCCAACAGGCTTACCTGGTAGTGGTATTTTGATGACCGAAGGCTGTCGTGGTGAAGGTGGTATTTTAGTCAATAAAGATGGCTATCGTTATCTGCAAGATTACGGTTTAGGACCTGAAGTTCCCGTTGGTCAAACCAAGAATAAATACATGGAACTCGGCCCACGTGACAAACTCAGCCAATGTTTCTGGCAAGAGCAACAAAAAGGACAAGTTGTTGAAGGTGAACGTGGCGATTATGTCTATCTCGATCTACGTCATCTAGGCGAAGAGAAAATCAATGAACGCTTGCCTTTTATTCGTGAACTGGCCAAAGCGTATGTCGGTGTTGATCCGGTTTATGAACCTATCCCAGTACGTCCTACTGTGCATTACACTATGGGTGGTATAGCGACTGATGCGAAAACGGCAACCTCACTCGCTGGGTTATATGCGGTTGGTGAATGTGCTTCGGTCGGTTTACATGTCGCTAACCGTTTAGGATCTAACTCCCTGACGGAACTCGCAGTATTTGGTCAACTTGCTGGTCAAGAATCGGCAAATTATGCGAGTAACCATCAACATCAAGATATTGCGCCACTTAAAGCCCAAGCAGAAACGGTGATCAAACGCATGGACGCTCTGTTGCACAGCGACGGTACTGAAAAGTCTGCCGTTATCCGTCAAGAGATGGGTGATTGTATGGAAGAGGGCGTTGGCATCTACCGTACTCAGGAATCAATGCAAAAGACCATTGATAAATTAGCCGAGTTAAAACAGCGTTATAAAAACGTCAAAGTCGAAGACAAATCCAGCGTGTTTAATACTGACTTCCTTTACACCATTGAACTGGGTTATCTACTCGATACTGCTGAGGCAATGGCCCACAGTGCTATTTTACGTGAGGAGTCTCGTGGTTCACATCAGCGTATTGATGGCTTTGAAGCGCGTGATGATAAGAAATTCTTAAAGCATTCACTGGCTTACTATCAAGTTGATAAAGCGCCAAAAATTGATTATAGCGATGTGAAGATCACCAAGAGTCAACCTGCAGTCCGTGCTTATGGTGCTGCGGGTGAAAAATTAGCGCAGGGGATAAAATAATGACTCAGCAAAGTATCAACATAGACATTCTGCGTTATCGCCCAGAGATGGATGACAAACCGTTTACCCAAACATTTGAACTGCCTTATAGAGCCGATATGTCGATTTTAGAGGCGCTGCAATATATTAAGGATCATCTTGATGCCACAATCAGCTTTCGCTGGTCTTGTCGTATGGCCATTTGCGGCAGTTGTGGTTTGATGGTTGATGGTGTACCCAAATTAGGCTGCAAAGCATTCTTACGTGATTACTTCCCGAATAAAATCAGTTTAGAACCACTGGCTAATTTCCCTATTGAGCGTGATTTAGTGGTAGTCATGGATGATTTCATTAAAAAGCTCGAAGAGATAAAACCGTATATCATTCCAGATAAAACCGGAACGCAAGACAAGAAATGTTTATCAGAAGGGACGTACAAGCAAACGCCTGAGCAGATGGAGAAATATAAAAAATTCTCCATGGGTAT
>JABSOG010001368.1 GCA_013216025.1 Algicola sp.
GCTTTATAAAGTCGATGGACTTATAGCTGTTGTCTACCCACTCAAGGAAAAATGATGTTTGGTTGTAAGCGTCATCGTTCCAGGTGTTGACCCATTTTACCCCGCCTCGTTTATGTTCGTTGTAACCAGACTTGATGCGAATAAAGTCGGCGACAGATTCAAGGTAAGTATGGTATTCGTCACCTTCGGCATATTGTCCAGATTGTGGCGCACCCGAATATCCGTGGGTAAGCTCGTGCCATAACATACCGAGTACTTCGGCGCGCAAAGCATCTGCCCCATTGGCGGCAACATTGTTGATGTGGTCAAGGTCCATAAACAACAGCATATCGGTTTCGGTGCCGCTTTTGGCCGCTGGAAAATCGTAATGTCCGGTTTCAAACGTCACGGTTTTAAACAGCGGGATTTCGGTTACGTCTTGATAGAGTATTTTGGCAATCTCAAGCGAGGTGGCTTTAATCTGCTCTGCCAAATCTGGCAATATCTGTTCAAGCGCCAATTGCCCCGGGTGTTGTGGGTCGGTTTTGACAAAAGATACCGCAGGCTCAGCAAAACCGGCCCATGGGTTGGCCGAGTCCCATATCCATACCACTTGATCTTGAATCAGGGTATTGCTGCCTTTGTCGTTACCCGCAACCAAAGTGACCGATTTGGCCCCTAAAGTGCTAAACGTTACCGTGGGGTGTTGCTCTGTACTTGTTGCAGGTGTGCCGCCTTCAAAAGTCCACTGCCAGCTGGTGGGGTTGGCTAAAGATTGGTCAAGAAAATAGACCGCTTCGCCTACCTCGGCACGAGCCTTGTTGGTTTTGAACGCAACCAGTGGTTTGTCGGCGGCAACCATCAGTTCTAACTCGCCAATTTGCACAATGTCGGCACCGTATTCGTCGGTACCGCCATGGGTGATGTCGAATCGATAGTACTGATAAGCTTGTTCGTTTTGCGCCAACTCATAGCTTTTTTTAACGCCACGACCAGCAAAGGCCTGATTGCTTTGGCTGTCTAGTTGGTCCCAGTTTTCACCGTCTGTTGAAGCTTCTAATATCCACAGCGCCGGGTCTCGCATGGGCTGATCGTTGGCCGAAACAAAGTTGTAACCTTTGATCACATAGGGTGATGTTGCGGTGAACATCACGGTGACAGCAGTCGAAAAGGTCAAAAACTTGCTATTTGGATCACCGTCGATGAGGTTGCCAACGCCTTCGGCAGCGGGCACATCAACAGCATTGGGCGCTGAAATTGTAGTGCCGATATCTGTCGCCATGTTACGCAATGCAACTGCACCGCCATTGGGTGAAGTTGTTTCCCTAGGGGTGATTTCAAGCGCTTGGTCTGAGCTGTTACAACCATTAAGTAAGGCCAGGCTGAGTGCCCCGGCCAGTATCGTTAATTTTTTCATAGTTACCTCTGATTAGAATGAGTATTTGCTGCCGATGTACCACATACGACCGATGCGGCTGTAGGGTGCGGCTGTGGCGGTTTGTGGGGTGCCGTTGCGGTAACCTTCGGGTAAAAACGGCGGGTCTTGGTCAAACACATTGTCGATACCAAGGTACACAGAGTATTGGTTGATATCGCCAAACTCATAACGTACTTGAGTGTTGTGTACTACATGGGCGCTGACGTGGGGGCAGGGGGGGCACTCGCCCCCCC
>JABSOG010000136.1 GCA_013216025.1 Algicola sp.
TGAAAAAATGGCATCGTTGGGCACCATGACAGCGGGCGTTGCCCATGAGATCAATAATCCCACCAATTTTACCCATGCCGCCGTTTACATGATGCGCGACGAGATTGACGAAATAAAAGCGTTTTTGCGCCAATTGGCTGGCGGAGACAGTGCAGATCCTGAGATATTGCAGTCGTTTGAAGACCAATTTACCAAATTGATTGAATTGACCCAAACCGCCACCCAGGGCACTGAGCGCATTAAAACCATTGTTGAAGACCTGCGCACCTTCACCCGCTTGGATGAAGAAACCATGCATGAAGTGCAAATTGGTCACTTGATAGAATCGACGGTGAATCTGGTGAGAACCCAATACGATAACATTGATATTCAAACCCGGATTGAGTTTGATCCGCAGATCAGCTGTTTGCCGTCAAAACTGAGTCAGGTGATCATGAATTTAATCGTCAATGCGTGTCAGGCAGTATTGGCCGCAATAGAGCACGATACACAAAAGGTAGGCGAGATTGTAATTGGCTCTAACAATTTCGATGGCCGACTTGGCCTGTATGTAAAAGATAATGGTAGTGGCATGGACGAAAGCACCAGACTGAGGGTATTTGAGCCGTTTTTTACCACTAAGGCTGTGGGCAGCGGCACCGGTCTTGGCATGGCGATATCTTACGGCATTGTTGAAGACCATGGTGGTACTATCGAAATTGAGTCAACGTTGGGGCAGGGGGCGACGTTCTGGGTTTATTTGCCTGTTTAGTGAGCTACAACAGGATCTAGGTTGGAGTAATCGATGACGCAGTCAAAATCAAAAGCTTTATACCATTGTTCAGTCTTAGGGGATTGTTTGTGGCCGTTGAGCAATTGGTTTATGTCCAGTTTGTAGGGCTTGGTTTTGTGGTCGGTATTGATATACAGCGATTGGTTGGTATGGTCCCTGACCACAGTCCAATGGCTGTATTGGCTGTCAATCTGTTCAACCAAAGACGGGCTGGGTTCAATGACAGCACCCACCGGTAATTCGCACACCTGTACCATTCGCAACATGTTGAGTATCTGGTCCTGTTGATCTTGCTGGTTATGCTGGTCTTTGAGCATCGCGCCGGGGCGGGCAGTATCGCAGTGAGGGAAAAACGTGTTGGTAATGTCGCTGGGGTATTCGTCGGCGTTTAAATGGGCAAATGAACTGAGGTTGTCGAGTTTCAAATTGTAACAAGGGGCGTTGGTTAAAATGCCGGTGCAATTGGGATTTTGATAATACAATCGGGTTTTGCCGTTACTGAATTCAACCACCAAAGATTCACCTTTGGCATCGGTCACGACCAGATGCAGGGGCAACTCATTACCGGTATTTTCGCAAAACGATTTGACACTGCCTGATGCCTGCTCGGCATCAAAATTGACATAAAATCCATTGTCGATAGACATGGCGGCGTATACTTGAGCCACATCTTCAAATGTCCCCAGTACGTAGGCGACCAATTCTGTCAGCTGCACTGGTTTGTCTGCTCTTGTACGATCACCACCCGTGCTAGTGGTTGTGGGTAACCATAACAACGAAGCCGAAAGCCCTTGTTGATTCATGCCTTCATAGAAAAATTTGGTTGATTTGGGGTCGCCGGGTTTACTGGTATCGACATAACAGGTGCCAGCAAATCCGAATAATGCCCTAACGTCACCCGACTGAATACTCAAGCACTCACCTTGTTTGGCAAAGGCCAAATCGGTATCAATAGAAAAGGAAAAATCCAGTGATTTGGCCGACAGATAATCGGTGTTGGCTTGTTTGATGGTTGTGAAATTAGTACACATAGTCTTTTCTCCTTAAGCAACGATTGTTCACTCATGCTGATAAGGAGATTTTAAGGGATTTTTTGGGGAAAAAGTATTACAGCCTATTACAGGGGGAATACTTTATTACAGAAGATCACTGCTCAGTTTTGGGCGGTTCGACCAACATTTGCTGTCGCCACTTATCGACTATCGCGGCATATTCCGGGCCTTTTTTAAGGTTGATTAATGCCTGACGGAATTTTTCGACCCGTTCAACGGGGGTTTTCAGGCTAAAAGCGATGTAATTGGTGGAGTTATCGAGTTTAAACAAAGGTTTGAGAATAGCCGGGTCTTGTCCGACGATTTTCACCCGTTCGACCAAAAAAAGTTTGGCCCCGGCAAAATAAGCGACCCGTCCTTTGAGCATCAAATCAACCGCGTGATTATATTGGCTGACCACCATCAAGTGGGTATCGTCTTTAAACCCCCGATCACTTAAAAACTGGTGTTGGCTGTCATTTCTGGGCACCGACACTTGAAACTTTTTGGCCTCTTCAAGCGAGTTTATGTGAACATCCTTGCGCGATTCAAGCCGCCACAAGTAGTTATCAAAACTGGCCACAGGCCCGACCCAATGAAACAACTTTTCTCGCTTGGCGTTGCGGGTCATCGAAAAAATCATCACATTTTCGTCGTGCGACACCATTTGAAAGGCTCTGGCCCAGTTGGTGATCAAAATATCGGTGGGTTCGCCCACTTTTTTGAGCAACAACTGGACAACTTCTATTGAATATCCGCCAACGGCGAGGTGGTTTTTACCATATTGCAATGGCGGTAAATGCTCGGTGACGACTTTGAATTCGGCGGCTTTGGCGGGGGCTGTAAAGGTCAATACAAACAGTACACTTAATATTGAAAATAAAAGAACAGTGTGGTTTTTCATCTAAGATTTATCTACGCAAATAACGACTTATAATAAATCAGTTTAGCTGGTTTTGTGTTAAATGACCTTTATGCCTGATCGTTTATCAATTCATGTTTGACGTTGCTGGTACGCGCAGCTTGCTGGTAGTCTGCTTGGCTCAAAATATTGTCTTTTGTTGTCATTGACGTGGCCTATTTCTGCAAAGGTTTTATTGTAATTAACAACAGCCCTTTTGTAGCGTGCATTTTATGCACGACTTGCTTTGTAAAATGAATTTTGTCGTGCATGGAATGCACGCTACTTTTAGTCTTTCTATGGTGTATGGGTTTATCGCCGTGCGCACCGGGCCTGTTCATTCACCGCTTTTTCTTTGCCGTTTTCTTACGTACTTTTTTCTTGCCACCGCTTTTTGGCCGGTTGGTATGAAAGCCTGCTTTTGTGCTTTTTTGGTTGATATGTGCTCGCATGTTATCAAGCGTTTCTTTTTGTTGGTGATTGGCAGGTAGTAACTTTTCAAATTGATAAACTTCGTTACTGGCTTCTTTAAAGTGGTTTAGGGCAATTAGGCGATTTAACATTGACCAAACGGAGCCTATCGTATTAGGATGCTCAGTTCCTAATGTAGATAGGTATATTTGTAGTGCCTTTTGTTGCGCTACTAGGGATTTTTTATGTTGAGTCAAATCGCTGAGGGCCTTACTAACATTCCAATAGCTATTGGCCACATCTGGATGATTATCACCGAATAGTTCAATCCTTATTAAAAGCCCTTTCTCATGAAATTTCAGTGCTGTTTGGTTGTGACCGATGTACTTATATGTGCCTCCAATACTGCTGTAGTTATTGGCTACATCAGGATGATTATCCAGATACAAGTTATGCCATATTGACAGCGATTTTTTCTGAAATTCAAGAGCTTCTTTATACCTGCCAATTTTACAATATGAATTACCTATA
This sequence comes from Algicola sp., assembly GCA_013216025.1. Taxonomy (GTDB): domain Bacteria; phylum Pseudomonadota; class Gammaproteobacteria; order Enterobacterales; family Alteromonadaceae; genus JABSOG01. Next base: position 3,647 of record JABSOG010000136.1, read on the forward strand.
TTGTTGTAGCTAGACGCCACCGAAACATGATTTTCGCCGTATAATCCAAGTCTGATTGAAAGTGCTTTTTGATCTAGTTCCAACGCTTTTTGTTGTTGGTCTAATTCATAATATAGACAACTCGTATTATGGTAACTCTGCGCAGTATCAGGATGATTCTCACCATGTAATTGAATTCGTAAAGTTAGAGCCGTTTCATTATATTTCAATGCGTCGTTATATTGCCCGTTTGCATTATTTATTGAGCCAATGTCAGCAGTAATATCGGCTTTTGTAAGTTCATAGCTATGGAATTGAGTATCTTGTTGAATGGTCAAAGCGCGGTGCAGCAAACGACCTGCAACCTGATAACGCCCCCAATGCCAAGAGGGATAGGCTTGCAACCAAATTAATCCACTACACTGTGACCAAATATTTTTTTCTGCCAGCGCAGCCCAACTTTCAAGATGATCTTTTTCGGCTTCAAATTCTGCAAGGTCGGTGAAGTCATCTTTACGATCTTTGAACCATCGAATCATTCGCTCACAAATTGTTTCAGCCCAATCACCTTTTTCATCTACAGGCAAGGTATCACGCTGAATTTGACGCAATAATCGATGGACACTATACCGCTCGTTATTGTCATCAGCAGTTAACAGTTTTAACCCAACACCCAATTCTAAAGGTTCAAATAATTCAACCTCTTCCACCCCAAGTAATTCAGTCATCAGCGACAACCCCATCGAAGCCGGGGCACTCCAACTAAGCAATAACAGAATTTCTTTAAGTAAAGGTGCTTGGCTGACTTCTGAGTCTGTGATATTCAGCGTTAGATAAAGGTCTTTTTCATGCTTGGTAAAACCAGCGAAGTATTTGCCCGACATTGCGAGTTTAAGGTTTGATTCCAGCAATTGTACGTATCGAGCCATGGACATGGTGGACAGGTGTTTTAAATAAGCGCCAGCGATTTCAATAGCCAGCGGCAAATGGTCGAGCGCGTCAACAATCTTTTGAGCTGCTTCAAGCTCAGATTTGGTTTGCTCCCGATTGGCTTCTTTAAACAATAAAATCAAGGATTCATCACCAGATAACAATTCTAACTGAATCGGTGTGAATCCAGGTTGATCTGTTCGACTAGTGATTAATAAATGTGGATTAGCGTCGACTTCTGGTAGGTAGTCTTTGATTTGCGCTAAATCATCAACATTATCGAAGATAATCAAACAATCTGAATAGGTTTTAATGCGCTTTATGGCGGTGTTCAATATTAATTCACGTTCGGAGTGAGACGAAATCCAATCGGCTTTTGTGGCGGTATGGATTAACTGCGAGCTGATTTCTTGGTCGGCGGTGAGCCAAATCACGCCTTTGGGGTAGGTGTCTTTATATCTGTGAGCATATTCAACCGCCAATTGAGTTTTGCCTAAGCCGCCCATGCCTCTGAACGCTGCGGCGTGGCCTATGTTGGTTGGGGTGCCGTTAAGCAGTTGTTCTCTAAGGGCTAACAATGAGTTTTCACGTCCAACTACGCCGTCACCTTTGGCCCGAAAGGGCACGCTGAATACAAAATTGTCGAGCGAAAACCTGGCTGTCGGAGTTGGTTCTCTTGGTTCTTCTTTTTCGGATTCTGCTGAATCTGGTGAATCGACATAACTGGCCAATTCATCGAGTAATGCGGGCAAGTCTTCGTAGTTGTCGTAAGTCACCGGATGCAGTGGTAATTTGAGCCTTTTTATTTTTTGTGCTTGGGATTTTCTGACCAATACATAATGTTTTGGCGTGCCACCTTCAAAGATGTCGTGCATGTGTTTGATTTGGTCGAGAAAATCTTCGTCATCACAACTGAATCCAATGAATAATAAGGTTCGGGTGGCCAAGAATATTCGTAAACTGGTTAATGCTGCTTTGTAATCTTCTTCATCAACGCCATCGCCGTAAAGGGTTTTGTAACCGTCTGGGGCAAGGATGAGTTTGTTTACTGTGTCGATGCGTCCATGCAAGTGCCACACGGTGGGATGGGTGACTGAGTTGGTGATTGCCTGTAATTGTTCGTGACTGGCTTCGATATTCCAGTGTTGTAGGTCATCTCTCAACTCTGTGGGGCAACTCCAGTCGAGTACTTTGTCGTAGTTGGTGGTGATGATAAGTGGGCTGCCCAGTTGCCAGACTTTTTCGGCGGTTGACAGGCTATAGCTTTCACACCTCTCTTTTTTAACGGCAAATTTTTCTATTAAGAAGTTGTTCCACGAGTTTTTACCTAGTTTCTTCTCGGCAATTTGTGCGGCCCTTAAATACGAATCGTCTTCGCCGTATTCAAGGTTGGCTTTAATAAGCCCTGCTGAATTGACGTCTCCTTCTGCATCAAGCTTTGCAGCAGCACCTAATAACAACTGCTTCCAGTTGGGAAACAACGCTTGGTCGCTGTCTTTTTGCAGCACGGTCATCGATAACCCGGCACCAACAAAGGGCACCAGTGAGCGGTCTTTTAGTGCTTGTTTTAGCGTTGCAGGTATTGTCACGGAAACCTTAGGTGGGTATCAGAAATTGTTATTATATAGGGCATTATATAGATTAAAGGTGCGCATGGCGACATCCTACACGACATCAAAAAGCGAGCCATCTGTTCATCTTCTCTTTGGCCTGTTGTTGCGATAGCACGCGATGTTCAACAATAGCTGAATCACCTCTTGCAATGCCTTCGAGAATTTTGAACTGTTGCTGGGTGAATTCATCATCTTCGATATCCACCAAATCTGTTGCTGGATTACCGTGTTCGGTGATCAAAACAGGTTTTTTGGACACATTTAAATCTGCCAATATTGTCGTTGCTTGGCGCTTAAGGGTGGTCACCAGTTCTACTTTCATGGAGTTTTATCGATAATCATGGATGAGAGTGACACTATAGTATCACTCAGTAGGGGAGTTGCATCTATGTTGATATTGTTATTTGCCCATGAAGAGGCGATATATTGATATGATGCAACAAGGGACTTGATTGATGGCTAGCTATATGAAAAAGTATCGCTCGCGCTGTATAACCACAATTCACTGTAAGTAACCTGTAAAGAACAACACGCAGTTGAAAGGAACTGATTAAAATGAAATTAATGCCACTGTTTTTTAATTTGAACGGTAAGCGAATATTGATAGTCGGCGGCGGCAAAGAGGCGCTGTGTAAGGCCAAAGTGCTGGTTGAGTACGGCACCATAATTGATGTTGTCTCTCCGACTATATTGCCCGAGTTGATGGATATTGTCAGTGCTACTTGCGGGAAATTTATGGCGTTTAAGTATGCCGGTGAACTGTCGCATCTTGATCACCAATATGCGATTGCGGCCACTGATGATCGTGCCGTCAATGCGTTGGTGGCCACAACGGCTAAGGCGCAAGAGATCTCGGTGCATGTTTGTGACGATACTGCGGCTAGCGATTTTTTGTTTGAGCCGACAATCGATCAAGCGCTGGCTGGTACCTAAGCAATTGGAGTGGTTTGGGTGAATAAAGCTGCTTAGGCCGCTTTATTTAACAAGCTTATTGATTTTTGGCCTGTTTAAGAGTATGAATAAGATATTATCTTATTCAGTATTGGCAGGGCTTTATTATGGCACAAGCAAAAACACAAACGTTAAGTCTCGGCGACTATTGGAATCAATTTATTACCAGTCAAGTTGGCGAAGGTCGTTATGCCTCTGCAAGTGAATTAGTGCGCGATGGGTTAAGACTTTTGCAAGAGCGCGAGGCCAATTCCAGTCTAGAAGCACTGCGGTCTGCCCTGATCGAAGGGGAAGACAGTGAAGATTTGGGTTTGTTGGATATGGAAGCCATAAGGAAGGAAGCAAAAAAAGAAGTCGGATTATTATAAAGTGATGGAAGTCCACCAGCAGGCCAAAGCGAAAAATGATTTAAAAAATATTTGGATTTACACGTTTAGTGAGTATGGTGAGGCACAAGCTGACCAATACTACGACGAATTGATTCAGGCAATGGAAAGACTGAGTACAAACCCTTCTATCGGCATCCCCTGTGATTTTATTCGCTTGGGGTATCGTCAATATCATATCAACAAGCACTGTATTTTTTACCGACTTGGTAAAGACAAAATACGAGTTGTTCGAGTACTGCATCAGAGTATGGAATTTAAAAAGCACTTATCTTAATTATGCAGGTCGCTGCGCTTGGCTGTTGCCTTGTTTTTTAAAATCGCCGGGTGACAGTCCAAATTGGGCTTTAAAACACTTGCCAAAATAACTCTGTGAAGAAAACCCCACTTCAATGGCGACATAGCTTGCGCTGTGGCCCTGGGTTAAAACATGTTTGGATTTTTCTAAGCGAAAACGGCGCAAATACTCAGCCGGTGTCATATCTAAAATACTCTTCATTTTTCGGTATAACTGTCTTTCGCTCATGGCCACCGCTGTTGCCATATCTGCTGCGTTGAGTGTGGTTTGGGCATAAACCGGTTCGAGGGTGTCTTTGAGTTTATCGATAAACTGTTGTTCTAAATGGTTGTTTTGACCTTCATGCTCTGTCGCGTTTTCAAAAATACTTTGGCCAAAACGTTTTTTGAGGATATGCCTTATTTCAAGCAAGTTGTTGATTCGAATATTCAATTCTTCGGTGTCAAATGGTTTGGTGATGTACTCGTCGGCTTGTTGATGCCACCCTTTTAGTCGGCTTTCTCTGTCGCCACGGGCAGTTAACAATATAACCGGAATATGGCTGGTGATGTCATTGGTTCTTAAACCATGAGTGGTTTCATAACCGTCCATTTTCGGCATCATCACATCGCAGATAATAATATTTGGCACCTCGGTAATGGCTGTTTCTAGGCCTTGTTTACCATCTATTGCGCTGAGTACACGATAGCGATGCTTGATACTGCTGATAATGTAATGGCGCATATCAGCATTGTCTTCAATGACCAAAACGGTCGGTTGTTCTGTATTTTCTTGTGCCTCAATTTGAGTGCCGCTATTGACTTCTATTGGTGTCGCTGGGGTGACAAAGTTCATCAATTCCATGGCGATGATCTCGTCATTGTTGTTTGGTAAAACAACATCGTCTTGAACTTCTTTGATGATTGGCAAGTTGATGGTGACTGTTGTGCCTTTACCTAAAACGCTTGCAATGCTGATGTGCCCTTCATGGGTTTCGACCAATTCTTTGACCAACGCAAGCCCAATGCCTGCGCCTGTTACTTGCTCTGAGTTTTCGTCGAGCACCCGGTGGTAGCGTTCAAAAACACTTTCGAGCATATCGTGCGGTATGCCAATACCGCTGTCTTGCACGTCAATTCGCAAGGTATTGTTGGGCATTCGTCTGCTCTGCACTGTAATAAAACCGCCCGATTTGGTGTATTTAATTGCGTTGGATAACAAATTGACGATGATTTTTTCTAAGGCATCGGGGGTGAATTCAAAATTGATATCGACAACCGATTTAACCTTAAGGCTGATGTTTTTCTCTTTGGCTAGATCGGCAAAAGATTCGGTCAACAGCCGTATCGTTTTACCTGTCGCCAGCGGGGCTTTTTGGGTGATGGCTTTGACCCGAAAAGTTTCGATATTGAGCAATTGGTCGACCATGCGCAGTAGGCGGTAACCATTTCTTTGCACAATCGTCAGTCGCTGGGTTTCAGTGCTGTCGGTGTTGGTTTTTAGCACCTGCGCCAAGGGGCCGAGGATCAGGGTTAACGGAGTTCTGAACTCATGAGACACATTGGCAAACTCTTGATTCTTTCGGCGTAGCAGCGCTTCTACCGTTTGCTTTTCTTTGTTGAGTGCACCGGTGCGTTGTTGCACTTGCGCTTCGAGTTCGGTGGCTCGGGTCTGCATTCGCTTGAGTCTTTGATGATAAAAACCCCTGACGGCCAAAAATACCAATAGCACATAAGCGGCCTTGGCCCACCAAGTTAACCAAAGCGGGCCTTGCACATCGATGACCAGCGACACAGGTTTGCTCCAAACTCCGTCATTGTTGCTGGTTCGCATTTGCAGGAGATAAACATCTGGGCTAAGGGCGTCAAAAACGATTTGTTGTAGCGGATTGGGCATATCCCGGTAAGTGTTCTGGTTAGAATTTTTGTTGTCAGTATTAGTACTCAGGCGGTATTGATAGCGGTTTTGTTGTTCGGCGGCATAACTGCTCGAATGGAGGTTGATTTTGATCGGGAAATTGTCATTTTGTACACTTAACTTGTCGGCCACATTGGGTTTGAAGGGTTTGCCATTGCGTTGTATTTGTACGTCATCAATGGTGGTTGTTGGTGCTATTGTGTTGGTTTTATCATTGCGCTGATTAAAGGCATACAGACCCGTTTGGCTCGAAAAGGTCAATGCGCCATTGTTAACATAACAAACAACCCCGTTGAATCCTGAGCGGGGCACACCAAAAGCCATATCATAGGTTTTAGGTTGGGCACCAAAACGCGCCAACTTGCCGTACTTTTGGGCGAACCACCAGCGGTTATCCGGCCCCTCGACTGCACATCCTGAGGCACCAAATGGTAAGTTCAACGGCTGTTTTTGGTGGGTTTTTCTGTTTAATATCAATACCTGATTGTTCATATGGTGAATGATGATGTTGTCGCCCTGCAATACCGCGCTTTCTATCAAGGCTTGATCTTTAGCGATGATAGCGGTTTTGATCAGTTGATGGTGATTCAAGTCATACTGATAAATGCCGTCATAGGCGATCAGTAATAATTGGTCTTCAAATCGGTCGTCGTTAAAAACGGCAATGATTTCTACGGCGACTTTTTGGTCGATATTTATCTCGGTTGCCGGTTGTTGTTCAAGGTAAGGCGGGTCGACGATAATAAGCCCCTTACGGCGAGACACTATCCAAAGCCGTTTGTCTCGGTCGACCAGTAAACTGGAGATAAACTCTGGAAATCTTTCGAGCTTGGCTACAGAAAAGGTTTGAGTGGTGTTGTTGCTGTCAACTTTAATCACTGCCTGCTTACTGCCAAACCAATAATCGTTGTTTTTACTCTGGTAGCTTGCACTGGCGACAAAGGGATACTGCCGGGCATGTTCGCTTATATATGTATGGGTCGCATTGGCGGCGACATAGTGTTTTTTGCCAATGGCCTGAAAATAGCGGGCACCTTTGAGTCCCGGCAAAGGCGCAACGCTAGAAAGAGTATTTTTCTTGGCGGTATATTTAAACAGGCCCTGATTTTTTAAGCTGATCCATAGGGTATTTTCGTTATCACTGATCATCGATTCGACCACCAATGGGTCACCTGATTGACCTTGAGGGGTGTTGAGTGTGCGCCGTGTCAGGTTTTCCAGATTTTTATCCATAGACCAAAGCTGGCCTTGGCTGACAAACCAGATTTGTCCGTTTTTTTGTAAAACCACATGTCTGACATCTGAATTAATTGTTTTTGGATGGATGGCTTTTATCTGCTGGTCAGTCAGGCTGTAGTTGAATAACCCCTGCAAAGTGGCCAGTAAAACCTGCTGATTGTCTAATTCGGTCATGCCATTGATGAACTTTTTCATGTCAAAGCTTTTGTCTATGACGACAAATTGATTGCCGGTAGTCAGCCTGACAAAACCATTGACGACACTGGCCAACCACAAGTTGCCCGATTGGCCTGCACTGAGTGCGACGATTATGGGGGAGTTGTATTGAGGGTGTAATAGATGCTTGGGTATGTGAATTTGCTCAATCTGGTGGGTATTGGCGTGCATTTTGAACAGATGGGTATTGGTGGCTATCCATATATTGTCGTTTGGGTCTTTATCAATGCCTTGTACTTTATGACGAACAGTGGTGGTGGGTAATATCAGTTCACTGAACACTTTGGTAGCGAAATGATAGTGAACCACCTTATCTTGAACAGCAAAAGCCAGTTCATTTTGGTTACTGGCCACACTGATTTGTGAATATCTTTTGTTGTTGTCATTTAAAATATCGACATAGCGGTGACGCTGGGTTTTAACCCCGGTTTTGATGATTAAAAAGGTATCGTAAAACAGCCATATCGTGCCGTTTTGACTGTTGTGGATTTGATAAGGCGAATGATTGGATGACAGGTCGTCTATTTCTAACTTGTCTACATTGATGGTAGCGGGTGTTTTTGGGTTACTTGCGTTTGAAGATAACGGACAAAGGCACAAAACGAGCAACAGCAAAGCCATTACCCGTAAAGCCATTGACATAATCTGCTGTGATTTAGCGGTCTTGTTGCTTGTTGTCAAAATCATTGTTTATTGAGACAACACAAATAGACGGAAAATCTTGGCATAAACCACGGTCTATGACCTTCAGACCAGGGGCTGAAAGGTCTACTTCATATACCGCTTGTTGTGGGGTTTCACTGACCTTTAAAAGCGCGACTGAATCGCCAGTATTGGGGCTAGTAACGTAAATAATACTGGGTTCTAACGCAAACGCCAAGCCGGTACACAAAAAGAATGATAACAGCACAAGTCGGGTTTTAAATTTAATGTTTAACATCATATTCCTAATTTTTATTTGCATGAGTAAACGTTACTCAACGACCTGCAAACTCTAACAATTCATGACAAAGGCTTTGTAAATATACTGCCAAGTTTTGCTATACCGCTGCCAAATCAATGGGATAAGGCTAGGTCATTATTGAAAGGTCTACGTTTGGGGATAAGAAATAAAGGGGATTGATGTTAACTTTTGTTGTGGCGTGGTGCAATGCAAAATTGGCCGTTGCCGACCAATTTTATAGGGGACTAATGATTTGATGGACCACCTGGAGCACCTGGACATTGGATGGGCACGTATTGATACTTTGTCTCGGTATTGACTGTACGGTTGGTCAGATATCCAGAATAATAATACGACTGGCCAACAACCCAGCTTTGGTCACGACCGAGATCTCTGACCCAGTCAGTTAACTCGTTGTCGAGCGCCGGATCGCTCGAATTGATGTAACTCCAAATGCCGCCAACATGGTAAGCGGCATGAAAGTCGATTGTGTTAAACCTTGTGATTTGAAACTCATCAACAGCAACACAATTTACATTGCCTGAAAATGTCCTGTCGTAAGGGATGGTGATTTGGGTTTCTACATCAGGGTAAAACTGATAATCACATTGTGTGGTTTGCACGGTATAAGGCATTCTTTCATAACAAGTGTTACCGGCAATGGCTAGTTGTGAAAAGCATAAAAGGCCTACAGTAGCGATTAGAGTCTGACAACGAATCTTCATTTTTATTCCTATTTATTATTTGTAAAAGAGAGTTTGTGAAAGCCAGTAAATAGTGCCACAGCGGCGATTATTGATTGGTTTGTCACTGCCAAATGTTGTCAATATGCTGTCAATCTAAATAATCGCCGCTTGTCGCGAGCGAACTGGCGAGTTTCAATTCGATAGTTGTTATACACAAAAATGCTATTTATTCATAAGAATGAGTGTGTTAGCATCGCCGACCTTAATTAGGTGCCCATTGACTGTGGTTAATGGGATAATCGGGAATCAGGTGATAATCCTGCGCTGCCCCCGCAACGGTAATGGATCCGCTTTTTATTAAAAGCGATTGTCTGTGATAAGCCACTGTCTGAATATTAACTCTTTGATGGAGTCGGTATTAGATGGGAAGGTACAGATGATTTGGATCCTAAGCCCGGAGACCGGCCTGATTAATGATGACCAATTTTATTGGTCTTGTTTACTATCAGGTGGGGTGTCCTGTGTGCAACAGTAAAAGTTGCTCGAAACGGTTGTTTAGAGTGGCCCGCGTTGCCAATTTCCCTTACCTGAGACTTTAATCGAAAGTACTCAGTTCTCTATTCTGATACCCATTTCCTTTAAGTCTCGGGGCCAGCTAGCCATGTTACTTTGACTAAATTTAAGGAATAACGGTGAAAAAATCGTTAGCGAACTTACGTTCACAAACTCATGTTTCAGGTATTGTCGGTATATTTTGTGCCTGTCACTTTTCGGCTTTTGCCGCCGATACATCAACATCTGAAACGTCACAAAAAGAGGTCGAAGTGGTCGACGTTGTTGGCCGCAGAACCAATCTGATGGGAGAAGCCGTGTCGGCCTCTGAAGGGTTGGTTGGACAACAAGAAATCAGTATTCGGCCATTATTGCGCACCGGCGAAATTTTGGAGCTGGTACCGGGCATGGTGGTGACTCAGCACAGTGGTTCGGGAAAAGCGAATCAATATTTCCTTCGCGGTTTTAACCTTGATCACGGTACCGACTTCGCTTCATTTGTCGATAATATGCCGGTTAATATGCGAACCCACGGTCACGGTCAGGGTTATAGTGACTTGAACTTTGTGATCCCCGAGTTGGTCAACAGCATTGCCTATAAAAAAGGGCCGTATTATGCCGAGGTAGGAGACTTCAGCGGCGCAGGCAGTGCCCGGATGATTTATGCCAACAAGCTTGACGAAGCCAGAATTGTGGTGACGTTGGGGCAAG